>NZ_SSTC01000225.1 GCF_004801855.1 Pseudomonas sp. A-1
TGCGCGCCGAGCTTGTAGATCAGGCCGACGGTGGTGAGCACGGCGATGGCCATGCCGACCATGCCGAACAGGTTGCCGCGGCGCGAGCTGGTCGGGTGCGACAGGCCCTTGAGCGCCTGGATGAAGCACACGGACGCCACGAGGTAGAGGGCGGTGATCAGGTTCATGCTCATCTCAGTGGCCCTCCGCCTGCGCTTTGGGCGCCTTCTTCTTGAACATTTCCAGCATGCGCCGGGTGACCAGGAAGCCACCGAACACGTTGACCGCGGCCAGCGCCACGGCCAGGGTGCCCATGGTCTTGCCCAGGCCGGTTTCGGTCAGCGCGGCGGCCAGCATGGCGCCGACGATGACGATGGCGGAGATGGCGTTGGTCACCGCCATCAGCGGGGTGTGCAGCGCCGGGGTGACGTTCCACACCACGTGGTAGCCGACGTAGATCGCCAGCACGAAGATGATCAGGTTGTAGAGACCGTCGGAGATCGGGTCCATGGTTGTTGTCCTTGTAATCTGGGGAGCAATCAGGCGGCGTTGCGACGGACCAGCTGGCCGCCCTCGCACATCAGGCAGGCGGCGACGATGTCGTCTTCGCGGTTGAGCTGGAACTTGCCTTCGCCGTCGATGACCAGCTTGAGGAAGTCCAGCAGGTTGCGCGCGTACAGGGCCGAGGCGTCGGCCGGCACCAGCGCCGGCAGGTTGCTGTGGCCGACGATGGTCACGCCGTGGCGCATCACCACCTGGTCGGCGACGGTCAGCGGGCAGTTGCCGCCCTGCGCTGCGGCCAGGTCGATGACCACCGAGCCGGGCTTCATCGCCGCCACGGTGTCCTCGTGCAGCAGGATCGGCGCCGGACGGCCGGGGATCAGCGCGGTGGTGAT
>NZ_SSTC01000226.1 GCF_004801855.1 Pseudomonas sp. A-1
ACTTCCGGTTGCTCGACCAGTTCATGAGCGCTACGCAGGAATGCCGCCGTCGCTGCCGGCGCTTCCAGGCCCATCTCTCGGAAGATGCCGCGCAGCAGGTTGATGCGCTGGGTGCGACTCTTCTTCCAGGTTTCGCGCAGACCGTGCAGCTGCTGGAGCTGTTGCTGCTCGTGAGTCTTCACCGGTACCGGGTGGATGCCCGAGCAGCGTGCGGCTTCGAGGATGGCGTCGCAGTCGTTGCGGTCGGTCTTGTTGCGCCGCCGGTAAGGGCGCACATAGCGCGCGTGCAGCAGCGTCACCTTGTGCCCCAGCGCCTGGGCGAAACGCCCCCAGTAGTGTGCCGTGCCGCAGGCTTCCATCAGCCACTCGACCGGCTCGGCCTGCTCCTGTATATATCGACGAAATGCCTCGCGATTCAGCCGCTTGCGCTGACTCACCTGCCCGGCACGGACGCTTTCGGCAACCTGGTAAACGGACTTGGCCAAATCCACTGCAATCTGCTTGTACATCGCTGACACCCTCCGAACGCCATTCTCGGCACCGCTGGTGCGGGTAAGTGTGGTGCAGGGAGAGTCCATTACAGCATTCCAGCGGACCGCCAAAAAGCTGCGCTTTTTGCCGCCCGCTGAATTCAAACGTTAGAGGATGCGATTAGCTATGGCATGGACTCGCAAAGAGAAAATATTAACTGCGCTTATGCTGCTCGCATCTGGTTCAGTGTTTGCTTTATCGCAGGCTGAATACGCTGACAGCAGCTTTGATCGCTGGGCAAAGAATGAGCACGCCATGAATACAAGGGCGGTTGCAGGAACTGAGTGCAACACGGTTATTGGAGTGAAGCAGGTGCCTCATGATGCTTGGCCATCAGCTCGG
>NZ_SSTC01000227.1 GCF_004801855.1 Pseudomonas sp. A-1
CGCTGCTCGAACACGTGGGACGCCCAGCCGGTGACCCGCGAGCAGACGAAGATCGGGGTGAACAGCTTGGTCGGGATGCCCATGAAGTTGTAGGCAGACGCATGGTAGAAGTCGGCGTTGGGGAACAGCTTCTTCTGCTCCCACATGACCTTGTCGATGGCCTCGGAAACCGGGAACAGCACGGTGTCACCGACTTCCTCGGCGAGCAGCTTGGACCAGCCCTTGATCACCTCGTTGCGCGGATCGGAGACGCTGTAGATGGCGTGACCGAAGCCCATGATCTTGTCCTTGCGCGCCAGCATGGCCAGGGTGCCTTCGGTGGCCTCTTCCGGGGTGGCGAACTTCTCGATCATCTCCATCGCCGCCTCGTTGGCGCCGCCGTGCAGCGGGCCGCGCAGCGAGCCGATGGCGCCGGTGATGCAGGAGAACAGGTCGGACAGGGTCGAGGCGCACACGCGGGCGGTGAAGGTCGAGGCGTTGAACTCGTGCTCCGCGTAGAGGATCAGCGACACGTTCATCACCTTGCGGTGCAGCTCGCTCGGCGCCTTGCCGTGCAGCAGGGTCAGGAAGTGGCTGCCCAGATCCGGCGCGTCGCTGGTGCACTCGATGCGCACGCCTTCGTGGCTGAAGCGGTACCAGTAGCACATGATCGCCGGGAAGGCGGCCATCAGGCGGTTGGCCTTCTCCAGCTGCTGCGCGAAGCTCTCTTCCGGCTCCAGGTTGCCGAGCATCGAGCAGCCGGTGCGCATGACGTCCATCGGGTGGGCGCTGGCCGG
>NZ_SSTC01000228.1 GCF_004801855.1 Pseudomonas sp. A-1
CCCGCGCCCCGCGCGCCGCCGCCGAGACGCTCGGCGTGCAGGTCGCCGAGGCGCTGCTGGCCCAGGGCGCCGACCGCATCCTCGCCGCGGTCTACGGCGAGGCCGGCCAGCCGTGAGCGACTGGCGCCTGCTGCTGACCCGTCCGGCCGAGGACTGCGCCGCGCTGGCGCAGACCCTGGCCGGGCACGGCGTGTTCGGCCACTGCCTGCCGCTGCTGGAGATCGAGGCGCTCCCGGAAACCCCGGAGCATCGCGCGGTGTTCCTCGACCTCGACCGCTACTGCGCGGTGCTGGCGGTCAGCAAGCCGGCCGCCCGCCTGGGCCTGGCGCTGCTCGACCGCTACTGGCCGCAGCCGCCGATGCGCCAGCGCTGGTTCGCCGTCGGCGCCGCCACCGGCGCGCTGCTCGACGCCTACGGTCTGGACGCCAGTTGGCCGGAGGCGGGCGACGACAGCGAGGCGCTGCTGGCCCTGCCGGCGCTGCACGAGGCGCTCGCCGTGCCTGACCCGCGGCTGCTGATCCTGCGCGGCGAGGGCGGCCGCGACTGGCTCGCCGAGCGCTTGCGCGAGCAGGGGGTGGCCGTCGACTATCTTTGCCTGTATCGGCGCCGCCTGCCGGCCCATCCGGCCGGCGCGCTGGCCGGCGCGGTGCGCGAGCATGCGCTCAATGGCCTGGTGGTCAGCAGCGGCGAGGGCCTGGCCAACCTGCAGGCGCTGGCCGGCGCCGACTGGCCGGCGCTGGCGCGCCTGCCGCTGTTCGTGCCCAGCCCGCGG
>NZ_SSTC01000229.1 GCF_004801855.1 Pseudomonas sp. A-1
CGGCCCCGGCGACGCCCGCCACCGGCAGCGCGCCGGCCGCGGCACCGGCGATCGCCTCGCTGGCCAAGCTCAACGGCCAGGCGCCGGCGCGCCGCGCCCTGGACATCCAGCGCTGGAACACCGCCGAGGGCGCCCGCGTGCTCTTCGTCGAGGCCCGCGAACTGCCGATGTTCGACCTGCGCCTGACCTTCGCCGCCGGCAGCAGCCAGGACGGCGAGCATCCCGGCCTGGCCATGCTGACCAACGCCATGCTCAACGAGGGCATCGAGGGCCAGGACACCACCGCCATCGCCGCCGGCTTCGAGGGCCTCGGCGCCGAGTTCGGCAACGGCGCCTACCGCGACATGGCGGTGGCCTCGCTGCGCAGCCTGTCCGCCGCCGAGCAGCGCGAGCCGGCGCTGGCGCTGTTCGCCCGGGTGGTCGGCGCGCCGACCTTCCCGGAAGGCGCCCTGGCGCGGCTGAAGAACCAGATCCTCGCCGGCCTCGAGCAGCAGAAGCAGAACCCCGGCAAGCTGGCCAGCATCGCCCTGTTCCAGCAGCTGTACGGTGCACACCCCTACGCCCGGCCGAGCGACGGCACCCTGGAGAGCATTCCCGCCCTCGACCGCGCGCAGCTGGCCGCCTTCCACGCCCGCGCCTACGCCGCCGGCAACGCGGTGATCGCCCTGGTCGGCGACCTCTCCCGCGCCGAGGCCGAAGCCATCGCCGCCCGGCTGTCCGCCGCCCTGCCCAAGGGGCCGGCGCTGCCGCCGCCGCCCG
>NZ_SSTC01000230.1 GCF_004801855.1 Pseudomonas sp. A-1
TGCGCCGGGGCCGGGCTGGCGGGCGGGGCGGCGGCAGCGGGCTGCTCCGGGGTGGCCGGCGCGGCTTTGGCCGGGCGGCCGATGTCCTGCCAGTTGCCGCGGCCCTCGGCGTCGCGTTCGAGGCTGAGCTTGAGGCCGTCGATGCGGATGTCGCTCATCTGCACCTCGCGGCGCAGCAGCGGCAGCACGCGCACCGAGAAGCCGAGCATGTCCAGCTCGGCGAACGGCTGCTGTGGAGTGGCGGCGCTGGCCAGGGTGGTGTCGCGCAGTTCGAGGCCGAGCCAGGGGAACAGGCTCCAGCCGATCTCGCCCCGGAGGTCGAGCTCCAGGTTGGCCTTGTCGCGGGCCAGCTGGCGGATCTCGTCCTTGTAGTCGTTGGGGTCGAACAGGTGGGTGAAGGCGAAGCCCAGCGCGACTATGGCCAGCAGCAGGCCGAGCAGGAGCAGGCCGAGAAACTTGCCGAAGGTCTTCATGGCGGACGAGTCCTTGTGCGGTGCGGGGGCAGGGCGAAGTATAGGGAATCCCGGCCGCTGTGCGGCCGGGGCTGTCGGCAGGGTTGGAGTGGCTGGAGCCGCAGGGGTTCCCCGGCCTCAGGCATCCTGGTCCAGCAGCGGCAGGCCGAGGCGGTGGGCCCAGGCCTGCACCTCCAGATGGCGCGCCGGGGCGAGCAGGTGCAGCGGGCGGCCTGCGGCCTCGGCGCGCTCGCGGGCCTTGGCGACCAGCCGCGCGGCCACGCC
>NZ_SSTC01000232.1 GCF_004801855.1 Pseudomonas sp. A-1
CGCCGCGGCGCGCCTGGCGCTGCGCCGCGGCGAGCCGCGCGCGGCCGGGCGCTATCTCAATCGCCTGTACCGCCAGGCGCCGGACTCGCCGCTCGCCCTGCAGACGCAGATCCTGCTCAAGCTGTCGCTGGCCCAGGGCCAGCAGGCGCTGCAGGGAGCCCGTCTGCTGGCCGCCAGCGGCCGGGTGGACGAGGCGCGTGCGGCCTACGACCGCCTGCTCGGCGGAGCGCCGCCGACCCTCGAGCTGGGCCTCGAATACTGGCGCCTGCGCAGCCGTCAGGACGGCCAGCGGGCGCAGGCGATCGCCGCGCTGGATGCACTGGCGCGCCACTATCCCGAGCACGTCGGCCTGCGCCAGACCCTCGCCGACCTGCTGTTCGACGAGGGCCGCGGCGACGAGGCGCGGCGCCTGCTGCACCAGCTGGCCGCGGAGCCGCAGGCCAGCCAGGCGGCGGCGCAGCGCGAGTTCCAGTACCTCGCCGAGCTGCCGCTGGGCCACGCCAGCGTCGCCGCCTGGCAGGAGTTCGTGCGCCGCTACCCGGACTCGCCGCTGCAGGCCGAGGCGCAGCAGACTCTCGCGGCGCAGCGCCGGCAGGTCGCCGACCCGGCCTGGCAGGCCGGCCAGCGCGGCGAGCAGCTGCTGGAGCAGGGCGATGTGGCGGGCGCCGAGGCCGCCCTGCGCCGC
>NZ_SSTC01000233.1 GCF_004801855.1 Pseudomonas sp. A-1
CCGAACTGCCAGCCCAGGCTGGCCAGGCGCCGCCCGGCCGCCAGGGCCGGCGGCGGCATCGGCTGCGAACAGACCCGCTGGTCGCTGCGCGCCACCAGCAGGGCCGGCGCCCTGCCCTGCCAGCTGCCGGGAGCGCCATCGGCGCTCGCCAGGCCCGCCCCGAACAGCAGGGCGAACGCCAGGGCGCGCCTCAGCACGCGTCCCCCGCCTGCTCGGGCAGCAGCAGCAATTGCATGTCGAGATAGGCCGCCGCGGCCTGCTGCAGGTTGCGCAGCAGGCCGGCGTGGCTGGCGATGCCGCCATGCAGGACCAGCAGGCGCTGCGGCCCGCCCTGTTCGCGCAGGCGCCGCAGGGTGCGAAAGGAGCGCCGGAAGCCGTCGGCGTCGTCCTCGACCCACAGTGCCCAGCGCGGCTGCTGGCTGGCCAGCACGTCGAGATGCGGACTGTCCGCCTCCAGCGCCACCACCTTCCAGCGCGCCGGATCGCCGACCCAGCGGTGGCCGTTGACCTGCCAGCGCGTCAGGCACTCCAGCACGCGGCGACCCTGTGCACTGCGCGGACCGGGCAGGCCGATCACCAGCAGGGTGGCCGGCTCGGCCTCGGGCCGTGGTGGCGCCTGCGGCGCGGGCGCGGGAGCCGCGGCGGACGGCGCCTCGGCGC
>NZ_SSTC01000234.1 GCF_004801855.1 Pseudomonas sp. A-1
CTAGGTTCTGTACGAAAAGTACTGCCGTAGGCACCGCAGCGTGCAAGCCAGGGTGACCATTGCAGCAAAACTTCTTGCCAGCTTGTCGTAGCGAGTGCCGATCCTGCGGCTCTCCTTCAACCAGCCGAACATCCGCTCGATGATGTTGCGCTGCCGGTATTTGGGGCGGTCGAACAGCCTTGGCAGGCCGGGCTTGGGCTTGCGTTTCATGGTTCGCAGCGGAATCACAGGCTGCATCCGGTAACGGTCGCAGTACTGGCGCAAGTGCTCGGCATCGTAGCCCTTGTCTGCCAGCAACCAGCGGCAGCGCTTGCGAGGCCGGCCTGGCTTGCCAGGGATGCGAACCTGATCCAGGAGTGCCTGGGCATTCGAGATGTCGCTGGCCTGGCCCGGCGACAGCAAAAAGCGCAGAGGCACGCCGTTGGCATCGCAGACCATGTGGATCTTGGTGGTCAGGCCGCCTCGGCTACGCCCCAACGCATGGTCTACCGGTTCTTCTGGCCCCCCTTTTTCCCGGCGCCAGAAGAGGCTCGGGTTGCTCGCACCGCTGTGGAATCAATCATCCAGGTATCCAGATCGATCAGCCCTTCCTGATTCAGGCGAATGTGCAGGCGCTCAAGTACCTGGTCGAA
>NZ_SSTC01000025.1 GCF_004801855.1 Pseudomonas sp. A-1
AGCGCGCCCCGCAGCGCCCGGCGCCGAGCGCCAGGCCGGCCGCCGCCACCAGCCGCGGCGAGGCGAGAAGCCCGCGCGAAGCCGGCACGGTGAAGTGGTTCAACACCTCCAAGGGCTTCGGCTTCATCTCCCGCGACAGCGGCGACGACATCTTCGTGCACTTCCGCGCCATCCGCGGCGACGGCCACCGGGTGCTGGTCGAGGGCCAGCGCGTGGAGTTCACCGTGGTCCAGCGCGACAAGGGTCTGCAGGCCGAGGACGTGCAGATCCTCGAGGACTGAGCCCCTTCGCAACGACAGCGCCCGCCAATCGGCGGGCGCTGTCGTTTGCGGACTCGGTCATTCGCGACCCGGTCATTCGCGACCTGCTCAGTAGTGCGGCGGCGGCGCCTCGTCCTCGGCGGGACCGATCTGGCCGACCAGCTCGGCCTGGCGCGCGGCCAGCGCGGCGATCTGGCGCTGCAGCAGATCGATCAGCCGGCCCTGGGCGAGCAGCTCGTCGCTGAGCTGCTGCAGGGTGTCGTCCTGGAAGGCCAGGCGGGTTTCCAGTTCGGTGACGCGCAGCTCCAGACTCATGCGGCCTCCGGGGCGAAGCGGAAGTCCTCGGGATCGAGCACCAGGCGCAGCTTGGCGCGCACCTCGCGGACCTGCTCCGCGGTGTAGGGCTGCGCCGGCTGGCGCCCCCACACCGGCGCCGGCCAGGCGGCGTCGTTGCGCCGCCGCACGATCACGTGCATGTGCAGCTGGCTGACCACGTTGCCGAGGGTGGCGACGTTCATCTTGTCGGCCTTGAAGGTGTCCTTGAGCAGCTCGGCGAGCAGCAGGGTCTCGCGCCACAGCGAACGCTGGTCGGCCGCGTCGAGCTGGAACAGCTCGCTGACCTCCTCGCGGCGCGGCACCAGGATGAACCAGGGATAGCTGGCGTCGTTCATCAGCAGCAGGCGGCACAGGGGGAAGTCGCCCATGTGCAGGGTGTCCTGCTCCAGGCGCGGATCGAGGGCAAACATGGCTGCATCTCCTTGGGATGGGGTGGCGATGCGCGCCAGTGTGCCACAGCTGCCCCCTCAGCTGGCCGGCGACAGGCCGCGCGGCAGCCACACCTCGACCTGCAGCCCGCCGAGGGGCGACTCCGCCAGCTGGATCTCGCCGCGATGCAGCTCGACGATGCGCTGCACGATGGACAGCCCCAGGCCGGCGCCCTGCCCCTCGCCCTGGCGATAGAAGCGGCGGAACAGCAGCTCGCGCTGCTCGGCCGGCACGCCCGGGCCGCTGTCGGCCACCCGCAGACCGACGCGCTGCGCCTCGGCCTGCAGGCTGACGGCGATGCGCCCGCCCGGCGGCGTGTACTGCACGGCATTGCCGACCAGATTCTGCAGCAGGGTGCCGAGGCTCGGCGCATCGCCCAGCAGGCGGTGGTCCGCCATGTCGTCGCAGTCGAAGCTCAGCTCCTGGTCGCGCTCCAGCGCCAGCGGGATCAGCTCGGCCAGTTCGCCGCGCACGTAGCTCGCCAGGTCCAGCTCGGCCATGCCCAGCTGGCGGGCAGCCGGCTCCAGGCGCGCCAGGGTCAGCAGCTGGGTCACCACGCGGGTGGCGCGCTCGACCCCGGCCACCAGCTGGCGCAGGGCCGCCTCGCGGTCGGCGGCTTCCGGCGCCTCCAGAGCGTTCTGCGCGTGGATGCGCAACACCGCCAGCGGCGTGCGCAGCTCGTGGGCGGCGTCGGCGAGGAAGCGCTTCTCCCGCTCCAGCAGGGTGGTGACCTGGAGGAGCAGGCGGTTGAGTGCGGCGACCATCGGCTCCAGCTCCTGGGGCAACGGCGCCAGGGTCAGCGGGGCGAGGTTTTCCGCATCGCGCGCCTTGATCAGCCCGACCACCTGCTGCAGCGGCCGCAGGCCGAGGCCGACCGCCGACCATACCAGCAGCGCCAGCAGCGGCAGGCCGACAAGGTCGGGCAGCAGGCTGCGCAGGGTGATGCTGCCGACCAGTTCGCCACGCACATCCTCGCGCTCGGCGACCAGGATCCAGTGGCGGTCGGCCAGGTCCTGGCGCACGAACAGCCGCCACTTCGCATCCGCCAGGCTCAGCGTGTGGTAGCCGACCAGCCGCTCGGCCCGGGCGGCCAGCGACACGCCTGCCGGCGCCTGCGCGCCGGTCTGCTGCAGCAGGCTGGCCAGCAGCCCGGGGGGTGCGCTGGCCGACTGCAGCAGCACCTGTCCCCGCCCGTCGAGCACCTGGAAGGCCAGCTTGGTTTCGTAGCGGTGTCCCTCGACGAGCGCCGGGCCACCATCCGGCTCGTCCCGCACGCGCAGGGCGGCATCCAGCGCCTGCTGCAGGGTCGCACGCAGCGCCGGCGACAGCTCGCCGCCGACCATGCCCTCGAGCAGACGCGCACTCTGCGCCAGCTGGGCATCGAACAGCTCCTCGATCTCGTGCTTGGCGTCGCTGTAGCTGAGCCAGGAGATCACCGTCAGCGCCAGGATCAGCACCCCCAGCACCCGCGCCAGGGTGCGCGAGCGGATCGAGCGCAGCCTCACGCCTTGTCCACCAGATAGCCGACGCCACGCACGGTGCGGATCAGCTCGGGGAAGAACTTCTTGCGCAGGTGGTGCACGTGCACCTCGAGGGCGTTGCTCTCCACCTCCTCGTCCCAGCCGTAGAGCACCTGCTGCAGCCGGTCGCGGGTCAGCACCCGCCCGGGCTGGGCGAGCAGCTCGTGGAGGAGGAGAAACTCCTTGCGCGGCAAGTTGACCGCCACGCCCTGGAAGGTCACCTGCTGGCTGTCCGGCTCCAGACGGATGCCGCGATACTCCAGCGCCGGCTGGGCGCGACCGAAACTGCGCCGCAGCAGGGCGCGCAGGCGCGCCTTGAGCTCGGCGACGTCGAAGGGCTTGACCAAGTAATCGTCGGCGCCGGCATCGAGGCCGGCGATGCGGTCGCTGGTGGCGTCGCGCGCGGTGAGCACCAGCACCGGCATCGCATTGCCGGCGCCGCGCAGGCGGCGCAGCACCTCCAGGCCATCCATGCGCGGCAGGCCGAGATCCAGCACGCACAGATCGAAATCCTCGTGACTGAGGGCATGCCAGGCGCTGGCGCCGTCCTGCACCCAATCAACGGTATAGCCCTCGGGCTTGAGCGCAGTGCGGATACCCTCGCCCAGCCCCCTGTCGTCCTCCACCAGCAAAATCCGCATCCACGCCTCCTCGATTCGGGACCCTGACCGGCACGAAAACGCCGGGCGGGCGAGAGTATCGCACCCTCGCCGACCCGGCGCTCGAATCGTCGCCGGCGACTCAGCGCAGCTTGGCCCGCGCCTTCTCCAGCAGTGCCTGGGCCTCCTTGCGGCGGCCGGCGTCGGCCACCTCGCGCCCCGGGCGCGGCGGTGCCGCCAGCGCCTGCTCCAGCACCTTCTCGGCTTCGGCATAGCGCTTCTCGCGCAGCAGGAAGTCACCGTAGAAGTAGTTGGGGTCGATGCCATCGGGATTGAGAGTCAGCGCCTGCTTGAGCAACTGCTCGGCGCGCTCGTCGTCGCCGAAGCCGACCGGCCAGCCCGGCACCTGATAGTAGAGCGAGCCCAGGCTGGTATAGGCCGAACCATCGAGGGCCTTGGGATCGAGTTCGATCGCCCGCTCGAACTGGCTGCGCGCCTGCTTGACCAGGTCCAGGGCGCCCAGCCCGCCCTTGGCGCCGGCCCAGGTGCTGAGGATGATGCCGTTCCAGATCAGCAGCTCGGGGGCCTGCGGCTCGGCCTTGACGACGGCCTCGGCCTCGCCCGCCAGCCTGGCGAAGGCAGCCTCGCGCTGCGCCTCGGGCAGTTGGTAGTTGATCTCGGCCCAGCGCCCCTGCAACTGCTTCAGGCTCTGCTCGCCGGCAGCGGTGAGGGCGAAGCTCGGCAGGCTGAGCAGCAGGGCGCCGCCGAGGACCAGATTGCGCACGAAGGATTTCGACATGGTTCCACTCCATTCCCGGGATACGTGCCCGCTGGCCGGCCTCGGGCGCAGTCGCCGCGCCCTCGGACCGCACCAGCTCAGCATCGACGACACACAGCCAGCAGGGGCTGCGCCGCTCACGACTTGCCGCGCGCGAAGCGCTGGATGATCGGCAGCTGCTTGCGCAGCGCCTGGTCGACAACCCGCGGCAGCAGGCTGTTGAGACGCACGAAGAGCTTTTCCGGCCAGCCGAGGTAGAGCTCCTCGCTTTCGCGACCGATGGCGGCGACCACCGCCTCGGCCACCCAGGCCGGGTCGTCCATCGCCACCTTCAGCTCGTCGTTCATCGCCACCACGCTCTGCTCGTTCATGCTGGTGCGGGTGGCGCGCGGGGCCACGTACATGACCTTGACCCGGGTGTCGGCCAGTTCGCGACGCAGCGCCTCGGAAAAACCGCGCAGGGCGAACTTGCTGGCGCAGTAGGCCGCGAAGCCCGGATAGCCGATCGAACCGAAGGTCGAGCCGATGTTCACCACCAGCGCCCGCTCCTGCTGGCGCAGCATGGGCAGCAGGCGGTGGGTCAGCTGCAGGGTGGCCGTGACGTTGAGCTGGACCAGGGCGGCGATGGCCTCCTCGTCGTGCTGCTCAAGCAGGCTGAAGTGGTTGACCCCGGCCGCGTTGATCAGCAGGTTGACGCCGCCGATGCGGCGCGCGGCCTGCAGCACCGCATCGCGTCCGGCGCCCTGGGTGATGTCGGCGCACACGCTCTCGGCCCGTCCGCGGCAGCGCTCCACCAGTTGAGCCAGGCGTTCGGGCTGGCGGCCGACTAGCAGCAGCCGCGCGCCACCGGCGCAGAGGTGTTCGGCCAGTTGCTGGCCGATGCCGCCGGTGGCACCGGTCAGCAGGATACGGCACTCAGCGAGTTGCATGCGGGTTCTCCATCGGCAGCGGCAGGCTGCGGAACATGTCGCCGTAGAGACGGTAGACCACCTTGGCGGTGTGCACCACGGCGGCCTGGTCGTCGGCGTCGTCGAGACGGTTCATCAGTTTCTCGAAGAACGCCACGTGGCTGATGTCCAGGCTGCCATGGGAGGTCAGGTAGCTGAACGCCTGCGCCGGCAGCTGCAGGCGTTCCTGGATGATCTCCGCCGCCTGGGTGGCCAGGGCGATGCTGGTACCCTCCAGCACGTTGACCATGCCGAAGAAGCTCACCGGATTGCAGCGGGCGATGCGGTCGTAGACGTAGCTGACCATCAGCTCGGTAGGCAGGTTGGGGGTGGCCCGGCGCACCGCCTCGGCATCCGCCCCGCAGGCGCGGATGTCGTTGAGGATCCACTCCTGGTGGCCGTACTCCTCCTCGATGTACTCGGCGATCGCGCCCCGCAGCCACTCCAGGCGCTCCGGCAGGCGTGCGCCGCAGGCCATCAGCAGCGGCACTGTGTGCTTGACGTGATGGTAGGCCTGACCGAGGAAGGCCACGTAGGTGTCGAGACTGATCCGCCCCGCCAGCACCTCGCCGAAGATCGGCGCCGCCAGCAGGTACTCGCGTTCGGCCTGGGTCTGCTGCTGCAGGGACTCGTAGAAACTCATGGGTGCTGTTCCTCTTGAACTGGGACGCTCGATTCGGCCATCAGACTGGCGATGGCGCTGCGATAGTGCTGAAAGAGCGCGGCGCGGCGCAGCCGGCCGTTGCTGGTGGCCAAGCCGTTGGCCTCGCCGAAGGGCTGATCGGCGCGCAGCCAGCGGTGCGCACGGGCATAGTCGGGCAGGCCGGCGTTGACCGCGTCCAGCGCCGCCTGCAGCTGGGCATCGCTCACCTGTGCCGAGCGCGGCACCAGCACCGCAACGTTGGCCGGCAGCGCCTCGCCGTGCAGCCAGGCCTGGGCGATCGGCAACTGCTGGACCAGCTCGGCCTCGACCCACTCGGGGTTGACGTTGCGGCCGAAGGCGGTGACGAACTGGTGCTTCTTGCGCCCGTGCAGGACGAGGAAGCCATCTTCCCAGTGCCCCAGGTCGCCGGTGCCCAGCCAGGCATCGGTCTGCGCCGGCTCGCCGAGATAGCCGAGGAAGGTCGCCCCGCGCACCAGCACCTCGCCGTCGTCAGCCAGACGCACCTCGGCGTGCGGCAGCGGCCGGCCGACGCTGCCGATGCGGCGCTGCCCGGGGGTGTTCAGGCAGACCACCGAGGCGCACTCGGACAGGCCGTAGCCCTCGAACACCGGCAGGCCCAGCGCCTCGGCGCGCTCCAGCAGCTGCGGCACCACCCGCCCGCCGCCGACGGCGATGAAGTGCAGCGAATCCGGCAGTGCCTGGCCGCCCTCGGCGGCGGTGACCAGCGCCAGCAGCAACTGCGGCAGCAGGATCAGGCTGCTGGGCCGCACCCGCGCCAAGGTGGCGAGAAACGCCGGCAGCTCGAACTGGCTGGCGCCGCGCATGCCGACGCTCGCCAGCGAAGGGATCTCCAGGCAGGCGCCGAGCAGCAGCGGCGCATAGTTGCCGGCCAGGTTCTCCAGCAGCACTGCCAGCGGCAGCACGCACAGATGGCGCTCGATACCGCTGCCGGCGGTGGCCCCGGCGATGCTCTGCGCCACGCCCAGCATGGCTTCGGCCGACAGGCACACGCCCTTGGGCTGGCCGGTGGTGCCTGAGGTGTAGGTGATCTTCGCCGTACCGGCCGGTAGCGCCGCCTGTACCGCCGGCTCGCGCCGGTGCAATGCGCCGCAGGGAACGAAACCCAGGACGGCGAACGCCTGCGGCTCGCTGGCGATCAGCGCATCGACGCCGGCACTTTCCAGCACATGGCGCTGCTGCGACGGCGAGAAGAACCCCGGAACCGGCACGCAGGGCAGGCCGGCGAACAGCGCCGCCAGATCCCAGAACAGCCACTCGGGACCATTGTCCAGCGCCAGGGCCAGACGGCGTACGCCGTGGCGCTCGAGGAGTGCCCGGCGCTCGCCGACCTCATCGAGCAGCTCGGCGTAGCTCCAGCGGCGAGTACCATCATTCAGTGCAGGGCGCGCACCATGGGCGAGCAGCCGCTGGCGAAAACCTTCAACCACAGGCGACATGGGCAAGCTCCCCGTCCAGGCCATGACGCGGCTGGTAGCCCAGCCGCCGGTAGATGCCCAGCGCCTGCAGGCGCTGGTGGGCGGCCAGCACGTCGCCGACCATCACCTGCGGCTGGGTGGCGTAGTAGCTGCCCCAGTCGGCCAGCTCCGCCCCCAGGCGCTGGCCGTCGGCCGGCCCCAGGTGCAGCAGGCTCAGCCCCAGGCGCTGGAAGCTGTTGAGCAGCAGCGGCGTGCCGGTGAAGGCCACCCAGCGAAAGCCCGCGGTGGCCAGCAGCTCGGTGAGCGACACGATCAGCAGGCGCGCATGCCCGCCGCCCAGGGCGGCCAGGTTGCCGACCTCGGCGATCCGCCCGCGCGGCGGCAGGCCACCGCCACCCAGTTCGGCGATGCGCTGCTCGACCGGCGCGTCCAGATAGCGCTCGAGAAACAGCGGGGCGGACTGGCCGCAGCGCACGCCGAGGGCAGCCTGCAACTGCTGCTCCTGATCGTAGAGCCCCAGCAGGCAGGGCATGAAATGGCGCACCCGTGCGCCGTAATGTTCGGCGAAGCGCTCGCCGATGAAGTTTTCCAGCTGTCTGCGACGGCTTGTGCACGGCTCTTGCATGGCGACATGCAAGGCCAGCTCGGCGTTCGTACCGACCGTCGCCAGAAAATCGTCCCGACCAGCCTGAAGCGGTGCCATGAATGGGGCCTCCCCCTCTAGGGTACTGAAGCAATTCTGGTAGGTCAGACTTAACGCAGTCTTAAGTGCGACGAGAGGCGCAACCGGCAGGCCAGACACCGTGACTGCCGCCACGCAGGCGACGAGCGCAGCGGCACTGAACTTCCGCGGGACTTGAGCATCGTGATATAAGCTCTTGCCGACAAAAAGAAAGTAACGGTCCTGTCAGCACCAATCACGGGGCCACAAGCACTTCGCAAAAATCAGGGGCAATTCGTTATGCAATTCAAGAAGTTGAGCATCATCGCACTGGCCGTCGCGGCCGCTTCCGCGCAACTGGCCCAGGCCAGCGAGCAGTCGGAGTCCAAGGGCTTCGTCGAGGACAGCAACCTGGTCCTGCTGAACAAGAACTTCGCCTTCTACCGTGACTTCCACAACAACCCGGGCGGCCAGAACTACCGCAACGAGTGGGCGCACGGCATCCTGGCCACCTACGAGTCGGGCTTCACCCAGGGCACCGTCGGCTTCGGCGTCGACGCCCACGCCATGCTCGGCCTCAAGCTCAACAGCGGCGGCGGCACCAACGGTACCGGCCTGCTGCCGGTCGGTGACGACGGCAAGGCCGACGACGACTATTCCGAGGCCGGTGGCGCCATCAAGGTTCGCGTCTCCAGCACCACCCTGAAATACGGCAACCTGATGCCGACCGGCCCGGTGTTCGCCACCGGTACCGCGCGCCTGCTGCCGGGCACCGCCGAAGGCTTCCAGCTGCTGAGCAACGAGATCGACGGCCTGAACCTCGACGCCGGCCACTTCACCTCGACCAATGACGTCAACTCGTCCAACCACGATGGCGAGATCCTAGCCGCCTATGCCGGCGTCGCCGCGGACTCGGCCGACTACGTCGGCGGCTCCTACAGCATCAACGACGACGTCAGCGTGTCCCTGTACGGCTCCGAGTTCGAAGACGTGTGGCGCCAGTACTACGGCAACCTCAACTACAACATTCCGCTGGGAACCGAGCGCGCGCTGAACTTCGACTTCAACATCTACAAGACCAGCGAAACCGGCGACGAGCTGGTCGGCAAGATCGACAACACCACCTGGTCTCTGGCCGCCGCCTACAGCATGGGCGCGCACAAGTTCACCCTGGCCCACCAGCGCGTCAACGGCGACGAGCCGTTCGACTTCCTGGCCCTGGGCGAAGGCCAGTCCGGCGACTCGATCTTCCTCGCCAACTCGGTGCAGTACTCCGACTTCAACGGCCCGAACGAGAAGTCCTGGCAGGTGCGCTACGACCTCGACATGGCCAGCTACGGCGTGCCGGGTCTGAGCTTCATGGCCCGCTACATCACCGGCGATGACATCGACGGCACCAAGGCCGACCCGACTGGCGCCTACGCTGGCGTGTATGGCGACAACCAGAAGCACTGGGAGCGCAACCTGGAAGCCAAGTACGTGGTCCAGGAAGGCGCCGCCAAGGATCTGTCCTTCCGCATCCGTCACGCCACCCACCGCGCCACCGCCTTCGACAGCGACCTGGACGAAATTCGCGTGATCACCGAGTACCCGCTGGACATCCTGTAACACCCAGCTGCTTGCTCGCTGAAACGGAAGCCCGGCCCTCGCGCCGGGCTTCCGCTTTTCCGGCCCGGCACGGCCCGCCCCCGCCCTGTACGCCACCAGACCCGCGCCGTACAATGCGGGCATTTTTCCGTTCAGCGAAACCGGATCATCCTGCCCATGCGTACCAGCCAGTATCTGATCTCGACCCTCAAGGAAACCCCCACCGACGCCGTGGTCATCAGCCACCAGCTGCTGCTGCGCGCCGGCATGATCCGCAAGCTCGCTTCCGGCCTGTACACCTGGCTGCCGATGGGCCTGCGCGTGCTGCGCAAGGTGGAGAACATCGTCCGCGAGGAGATGAACGCCGCCGGTGCCCTGGAAGTGCTGATGCCGGCCATCCAGCCGGCCGAGCTGTGGCAGGAGTCCGGGCGCTGGGAGCAGTACGGCCCCGAGCTGCTGCGCATCAAGGACCGCCACCAGCGCGAGTTCTGCGTCGGCCCGACCCACGAGGAAGTGATCACCGACCTGGCGCGCAACGAGCTGAACAGCTACAAGCAGCTGCCGATCAACTTCTACCAGATCCAGACCAAGTTCCGCGACGAGATCCGCCCGCGCTTCGGCCTGATGCGCGGCCGCGAATTCCTGATGAAGGACGCCTACTCCTTCCACATGACCCAGGAGTCGCTGCAGGAAACCTACGACCGCATGCACCAGGCGTACTGCAACGTGTTCACCCGCCTGGGCCTGAACTTCCGCCCGGTGCAGGCCGACACCGGCTCGATCGGCGGTACCGGCTCCCACGAGTTCCACGTGCTGGCCGAATCCGGCGAGGACGACATCGCCTTCAGCGACAGCTCCGACTACGCCGCCAACATCGAGAAGGCCGAGGCCATCCCGCGCGAGAAGGCGCGTGGTGCGGCGACCGAGGAACTGCGCCTGGTCGACACCCCCAACGCCAGGACCATCGACGAGCTGGTCGCCCAGTTCGGCCTGGCCATCGACAAGACCGTGAAGACCCTGGTGGTGCACGCCGCCGAGGAAGGCAAGCTGATCGCCCTGATCGTGCGCGGCGACCACGAACTGAACGAGATCAAGGCCGCCAACCACGAGCTGGTCGCCAGCCCGCTGGTGTTCGCCTCCGAAGCCGAGATCCGCGCCGCCATCGGTGCCGGTCCCGGCTCGCTCGGCCCGCTGAACCTGCCGATCCCCTGCGTGATCGACCGCTCGGTGGCGCTGATCAGCGACTTCGCCGCCGGCGCCAACGTCGACGGCAAGCACTATTTCGGCCTCAACTGGGAGCGCGACCTGCCGCTGCCGGCGGTCGCCGACCTGCGCAACGTGGTCGAGGGCGACCCCAGCCCGGACGGCCAGGGCACCCTGGTGATCAAGCGCGGCATCGAGGTCGGCCACATCTTCCAGCTCGGCACCAAGTACAGCCAGGCGCTCAACGTCTCGGTGCTCGGCGAGAACGGCAAGCCGGTGACCCTGATCATGGGCTGCTACGGTATCGGCGTGTCGCGCGTGGTGGCCGCCGCCATCGAACAGAACTGGGACGAGCGCGGCATCCTCTGGCCGCAGGCGCTGGCGCCGTTCCAGATCGCCATCGTGCCGATGAAGTACGAGAACGCCGCGGTCAAGGAAGCTGCCGACCGCCTGTACGCCGAGCTGACCGCTGCCGGCTACGAAGTGCTGTTCGATGACCGTGACAAGAAGACCAGTCCGGGCGTCAAATTCGCCGACATGGAACTGATCGGCATCCCGCACCGCATCGTGGTCAGCGAGCGCGGCCTTGCCGAATCGGTTCTCGAATACAAGGGCCGCCGCGACAGCGAGGCGCAGAACGTGCCGCTCGCCGAGATCCAGGCGTTCCTCGCCGCCCGTATCAACCGCTAACCGAGATCATGCCCAGACGCCACCATCGCCTTGCCGGCGCCGCCCTGTGCGGCGCCGTGCTCCTCACCGGCTGTGCCAACCAGCTGCCCCAGCGCAGCGAACTCGAGGAGCGGGTCGAGCGCAAGCTGCTCGACCACAGCCTGCAGATCGACGCCGGCAGCTCGCCGGTGCTCGAGCTGCCGCAGCGGCGGGTGCGCATCCAGGAGCAGAAGACCTTCGAGGTCACCCCGTTCGAGGTGACGCGCCGCTACCAGCGCTACACCCCCTACCAGCCCTGGCGCGAACTCTACGAGATCCCGCTGGGCGCGCTGGCGGTGGTCGCCGGCATCGGCGCCAACGTGCTCAACGTGCCCCTGCTCGGCCACCTGCCGGAAAGCGCCACCCGCGACTGGATCAGCTACGGCTTCGCCGGCCTCAACCCGCTGATGAACGTCGAGTCCAACGGCCGCGCCCAGCAGAACCTCGCCGCGCTCGACGAGCAGCAGGGCGAGCCCCGTCTGGAATACTCCAGCCTGCCTTGGGCCGAGCGTCCGGTGCAGGTGCAGGTCGGCGAGCAGACCTACGAGCTGACCACCAGCCGTAACGGCGTGCTGCGTCTCAACCTGCTCGACAGCCCGTTCGCCGAGCAGGATCTGGGCCGCATCGCCAGGCTGCAACTGCGCGCCGAGGATCCCCAGGGACAGGCCCGCGCCGAAGTCACCCTGCGGCTCAGCCACAGCCTGCGCGGCCGCCTGCGCGAAGCCCACGAGCTGATCTACGCCGACCTGGAGGGCGACGACGTGGCCCACTGGGTACACCGGGTCAAGCGTCTGTCCGAACTGGGACTGGAAGAGGAAGCCAGCGAGCTGGAGCAGAGCCTGATCGAGCTGACCCGCAACGACCCCGAGCTGCAGCAGGAACTGGTCCAGGCGCTGCTCGAGGATGCCGGCCGGGTGGCCAGCGACACGCCCCGCGGCGACTGATCAGCCTCCGGCGCTTTCCCCCGCCGTCCTGCCGGGAGCGGCCGCGCCGAGGGCCGCCGCTCGCTGCGCCGCACGCTGCTGCTTGGCCACATACATGGCGGCATCCGCCTGGCGGAGCAGCTCGAACTCGCTCTCGCCATCTCCGGGATAGAGCGCGATGCCGATGCTCGGCAGCATGCATGGCGCGCCACCCGCCAGCTCGAGCGGCCGCCCCAGGGCCGCGCGAATCTTCTCCGCCACCTGCGGGGCCTGCTCCGCGTGCAGGATGCCCTCGAGCAGCACCACGAACTCGTCGCCGCCGATGCGCGCCACCGTGTCGCTGGCGCGCACCGTCTGCAGCAGCCGGCGCGCCGTCTCCTGGAGCAGACGGTCGCCGGCTGCGTGCCCCAGGGTGTCGTTGACCCGCTTGAAGTCGTCGAGGTCGAGGTAGAGCAGCGCCAGCAGCTGCCCGCTGCGCCGCGCACGGGCCAGCGCTCCCTGCAAGCGCTCGGAGAGCAGCTCCCGATTGGCCAGGCCGGTCAGGGCATCATGCTGCGCGGCGTGCGCGAGGCGCGCGTAGAGGCGCTTGCGCTCGATGGCGGTGGCGACCTGCGCCGAAACGAACTGCAGCAGTTCGCGCTCCTGCTCGCCGTAGCCGGCACCGCCGGCCGGGCTTTCCAGCAGCAGCGCGCCGATGACGCCCTGCTGGCAGTCGAGCGGGACACCGAGCCAGCAGCCATCGTCCGGCTGCACGCCGGCCTGCAACAGCGCCTGCCGACTGCGAACGATCTGCGCGCACAACTCGACGGCAGCGGCGGACTCGGCGGAGGATGGATAAGCGAGCGTCAGACGCTCGCCGCGCTCATCGCGCAGGGCAACGAAGAAGCCGCGCACCGGCAGCAGCTCGCCGATGATCCGTCGGATCTGCTCGAACAGCGCCAGTAGATCGCTGGCGGCATGGGCCGCCTCGGAGATGGCGTAGAGCGCCGCCTGTAGCCTTTCGGCGCGCCGGCGCGCACTGACGTCCCGCGCCACCGCGATCCGCACGCCGTCGCTCTCCAGCCAGCAGGCCGACCACTGGATATCGGCATAGCGGCCGTCCTTGCGCCGGTAGCGGTTCTCGAAATTGAGCTTGGGCTCGCCGGCCATGATCTCGCGGGCCGCCTGCAGGGTGCGCACGCGATCCTCATCGGCGACCAGCTCGATCATCGGCCGGCCGATCAGCTCCTCCGGCCGGTAGCCGAAGATGCGTTCGCAGGCGGCGCTGACGGCGAGAAAACGCCCCTCGACATCGACCACGCAGATGGCGTCCATCAACAGGTCGACGATCTTGACCAGCGTGGGGTGGTTGCCGTTGTTCATCGCAAGGCCCGGAGAAGTGCCGAAGGTACCCGCCGCGGTGCAGCGCAGGCGCCGAACCGGACGGGGCGTTCGGCGTGACGTATATCACATATCCGTGAACGTGCGCCAACCAGGCCGCACGCGCCGCCGTCATGGCAGCGTAGCCCCCAGCGCGCGCAGCCGCTCGCGCAGGCCCGACGCCGTCTGCTCGCCGCTCAGTTGCTCGCGCGCCCGGCCCTGCGGATCGACCAGCCAGGTCACCGGCAGCACCTGGCTGGGCGCCAGCCCCAGGCGCGGCGCCGGATCCTGCGCCAGGTTGGCGTAGCGGATGCCCAGCGCCTCGACGGCGCGGGCCAGCTCCTCGCCCTGCAGGCCATCGAAGTTCACCCCCACCACCCGCACCGGAGCGCTCTGCAGCTCCTCGGCCAGGCGATTGAGCTCCGGTATCTCCCTGCGACAGGGGCCGCACCATTCAGCCCAGTAGTTGACCACCAGCCAGCGGCCCTCCAACTGCTCCGCAGCCACCGGCCGACCGTGCTGGTCCGGGCCCCAGTCCTCCCCGCCACAGGCGGCCAGCAGCAGGCCGACCGCCAACGGCAGCAGTCTCCGCCATGTCTTCAGCATCATCTCCCTGCCCCCTCGCTTCCCGAGCCACCGCGAGCACATCGGCGCTCCCCGACCACCCTCACGGCCGCCCCACAAAACGACAAAAAACCGACCAACCAGCAAGGGCGAGAATCACAACACCCGAACAGCGCCACAAAACCGCCGAACACGACTACCTATAATGCCGCCGCTCGAGATCATTCAGCGGAGACTACCATGGCATCCCACCACGACCAGCTGCTGCACACCCTGACCACCGCCCAACTGGCCGCCGCAAGCCGCCAGGGCAGCCTGGGCAACGGCCGCGTCCTGGAGCTGGAGATCGCCGCCTGGCTGCACCTGCCCGGTCTCAGCGAGCTGCCGGTGTCGCTGCTGGTCAGCTACCTCGACGGCAACCAGTCACACGAGGTACCGATCGACCACGGTCGCCTCGACATGCGCCAGCGCATCCTGCTCTCCGGCGTGGCGCGCCTGCCGGTGCGGCAGCAGCTCGCCGCCGTCGAGCTGCGCCTGCGCAGTGCCGTCGCGCCGCGCAGCGTGCGCATCGAGGACATCTTCGTGCAGCCCGTGACCAGCGTGCTCATCTGAGACTCAGCTCCCGCCCTTCCCCGCCAGCCACTGCGCCAGGCTGTCGCCGAACCGTTCCGCGCGCGCCTGCTCCAGGGCCTGCAGGGCCTCGCGCAGGCGCGGATACCAGGGTGCCGGCAGCGTCTGCGGCAGACGCTCCGGCAGGCCGGACAGCGCCGGCAGCGGCCAGGGACTGCGCCCCAGCAGCTCGGCCAGCGACAGCCGCGACAGGTCGCGGCACAGCACCCAGTCGCCGCCGCCGGTGGTGCTGACCAGGCGCTCCCCCTCGAGGAAGTCGATCAGCGCCAGCCACTCCTCGTCGTCCACCCCCCAGCCCCGCTGCGCCAGCGCCTCGCGGGAAAGGGCGCGACCGCTCTGCTGGGCCTCGTGGAACTGCGCCAGCACGCCGAGCAGGTTGAGCAGCGCCGGGCGGGCGCGCCCCTCCCAGCTGTCCGGCGAGCCGAGATGGCAGACCAGCTCGGCACCGGCCAGCACGATCAGCCAGCCCAGGTAGATCCACAGCAGGAACAGCGGCACGGCGGCGAAGGCACCGTAGATCAGCTGGTAACCGGGGAACAGACTGACGTAGAGGGCGAAAAGCGCCTTGGCCGCCTCGAACAGCAGGGCGGTGAACACGCCGCCGACCAGCGCGTGGCGCAGGCGCACCCGGGTGTTGGGCACGGCCACGTAGAGCAGGGTGAAGGCGGCGATGCCGCTCAGCAGCGGAGTGAGGCCGAGCAGGGTCGCCGCACCGGGCAACGCCTCGGGGCCGGAAAGGAACTTCAGCGAGGTGACATAGGTGCTGGCGGCGAAACCGGCGCCGAGCAGCAGCGGGCCGAGACTGAGGATCGCCCAGTACAGCAGGAAACTCGACAGGCCGCGACGTGCCCGACGCACCCGCCAGATCTGGTTGAAGGCGCCCTCGATGGTGCTCAGGGTCAGCAGCGCGGTCGCCCCCAGCAGCGCCACGCCGATCCAGGTCAGCTCGCGCGCCTGGCTGCTGAAGCCGCGCAGGTACTGCTGCACCTGCTCGCCCGCCGAGGGCACGAAGTTGTGGAAGATGAACGCCTGGATCGGCTCGCCGAGATCGCGGAAGGCCGGCACGGCGGCGAGCATGACGAAGGTCACGGTCATCATCGGCACCACCGCGAACAGGGTGGTGTAGGTCAGGGCCGCGGCGCTCTGCGGCACGCGGTCGGCGAAGAAGCGGCGCACCAGCCGCTCGGCGAAGCGCCAGGCCTGCTGCAGGTGAGGATGCATCGACACTCCTTTGTAGGCGGCATCGTCCCGTCTCGCTCGGGAAGGTTCAGGGCCGGGGGTCGGCCCGGTTAGAATAGCGCCCTCCTCCAGTCACGGGCCAACCGAGATGACCGACCTGACCCTGTATCACAACCCGCGCTGCTCGAAATCCCGTGGCGCGCTGGAACTGCTCGAGGCCCGCGGCCTCGCCCCGCACGTGGTGCGCTACCTGGACACCCCGCCGTCGGCCGCGGAGTTGCGCGCGCTGCTCGCCAAGCTCGGCTACACGCCCCGCCAGCTGCTGCGCAGCGGCGAGGAAGTCTACCAGGAGCTCAACCTGGCCGACCCGGCGCTGGACGACGAGGCGCTGATCGCCGCCATGGTCGCCCACCCGCGACTGATCGAGCGGCCGATCCTGGTGGCCGGCGACCGGGCGGTGGTCGGCCGGCCGCCGGAGCGCGTCCTGGAGCTGCTGCCGTGAGCCAGCCCTACATCCTGGTGCTCTACTACAGCCGCCACGGCGCCACCGCCGAGATGGCGCGGCAGATCGCCCGCGGCATCGAGCAGGGCGGCCTGGCGGCGCGCCTGCGCTGCGTGCCGGCGGTCTCCCCCGAGTGCGCGGCGGTGGCCCCGGAGATCCCCGAGGAAGGGGCGATCTACGCCACCCTCGACGACCTCAAGCACTGCTCCGGCCTGGTGCTGGGCAGCCCGACCCGCTTCGGCAACATGGCCGCGCCGCTCAAGCACTTCCTCGACAGCACCAGCAGCCTGTGGCTGACCGGCGAGCTGGTCGGCAAGCCGGCCGGGGTGTTCACCTCCACCGCCAGCCTGCACGGCGGCCAGGAGAGCACCCAGCTGTCGATGATGCTGCCGCTGCTGCACCACGGCATGCTGGTCTGCGGCCTGCCCTACAGCGAGACCGCGCTGCTGGAGACCCGTGGCGGCGGCACGCCCTACGGCGCCAGCCACCACGCCGGCGCCGACGGCAAGCGCGCCCTCGACGAACACGAGACCGCCCTGTGCCGCGCACTGGGCCAACGTCTGGCGCAGACCGCGCTGAAACTGGGGAGCTGAAATGGCGCGCAAGAACAAACCGCTGCCGGCGCTGGAATGGCTGGAGCCACGCCGCCGCCTGGCGCGCTGGGCCAGCCTGGCCACCTTCCTCGCCCTGATCGCGCTGCTCGGCGTCTGGTACCTGCTGATCGTCGACCTGCACGGCGCACGCCCCTGGGCGATCCTCGGCGTGCACCTGCTGCCGCTGGCGATCCTCGCCCCCGGCATCCTGCTCGGCAACGTGCGCGTGCACGCCTGGGCCTGCTACGTGGTCAACCTGTACTTCATCCAGGGTGTGGTCACCGCCTTCGAGCCGGGCCGCCTGGTCTACGGCAGCCTGGAGGCGGCGCTCAGCGTGCTGCTGTTCTGCAGCGCCACCCTGTACACGCGCTGGAGCTTCCAGTATCAGCGCAAGCTGGCCGGGGAATGATGCGGGGATGCGCAGGGTGGGTCAGCCGCACCGCGGCGTAACCCACCCTACGCCAGCCTCACCAGCCGAGGGTTTCCTTGAGGAAGGGGATGGTCAGCTTGCGCTGCGCCTGCAGCGAGGCGTGGTCGAGCTGCTCGAGCAGGTCGAACAGCGAGTTCATGCTGCGCGAGCCGCGGGTGAGGATGAAGCGGCCGACCTCGTCGGTCAGGTGCAGGCCGCGACGCGAGGCGCGCAGCTGCAGGGCGCGCAGCTTGTCCTCGTCGGACAGGCCGTGCAGCTGGAACACCAGCGCCAGGGTCAGCCGCGACTTGAGGTCGGGCAGCTTGATCGGCACCTCGCGCGGCGGCGCCGAGGCCGACAGCAGCAGGCGCCGGCCGGCGTCGCGCAGGCGGTTGAACAGGTGGAACAGCGCTTCTTCCCAGGTCGGGTGGCCGGCCACCAGATCGACCTCGTCGATGCACACCAGGTCGCACTGCTCGAGGTTGTCCAGCAGCTGCGGGCCGTACATGGCCACCGTGTCCAGCGGCAGGTACACCGCGCGGCCGCCGAACTGCTCCATGCGCAGGCAGGCGGCCTGCAGCAGGTGGCTGCGCCCGACGCCCTCGGCGCCCCACAGGTAGATCAGGTTTTCCGCCCAGCCGACATCGGTCTCGCACATGCGCTCGACGTACCCCAGTGCGGCCGCGTTGGCCCCGGGATAGTAGTTGGCGAAGGTGGCGTCATCGCGCAGACGCACACCCAGAGGCAGCTGGATGGGTTTCATGGGGACTCCGACGGCTCCTGCGAGCCATCGCCTGACTCTCCGTAAAGTGCTGACAGTTTATAGAAGTCGTGCACATGGCGCAGCAGCACCATGATCACCGCCGCCACCGGCAGCGCCAGCAGCACGCCGGTGAAGCCGAACAGCTGGCCGCCGGCGAGGATGGCGAAGATCACCGCCACCGGATGCAGGCCGATGCGGTCGCCGACCAGCATCGGGGTCAGCCACATGCCCTCGAGCAGCTGGCCGACGGTGAACACCACCAGCACGCCGAGCAGCGGATACCAGTCGAGGCCGAACTGGAACAGCGCCGCCACCAGCGCCGCGGCGATGCCGACCACGAAGCCCATGTACGGCACCAGGCTGGCCAGGCCGGCGAGCACGCCGATCAGCAGGCCCAGCTCGAGGCCGAGCAGCATCAGCCCCGCCGCGTAGACCAGCGCCAGCGCCAGCATCACCAGCAGCTGGCCGCGCAGGAAGGCGCCGAGCACCTCGTGGCATTCGCCGGCCAGGCGCACCACCAGGCCCTCGCGGCGGCGCGGCAGCAGGTTGCGCAGGTGGGCCAGCATCAGGTCCCAGTCGCGCAGCAGGTAGAAGCTCACCACCGGGATCAGCAGCAGGTTGCCGAGCCAGGCCAGCAGCGCCAGGCTCGACGAGGTGACCTGGCTCAGCAGCAGGCCGGCGAAGTCGGTGGCCTGGCCTAGGTGTTCGGTGAACAGGGCCTTGAGGCGGTCCAGGCGCCAGAAGTCGGCGCGCAGGCCGAACTGCTGCTGCCCCCACGGCAGCGCGGTGCCCTGCAGCCAGTCGAGCATCAGCGGCGCCAGCTCGTAGAGGCGCAGCAGCTGGCGGCCGAGCAGCGGCACCAGCACCAGCAGCATGGCCAGCAGGATCAGGCTGAACAGGGTGAACACCGCCACCACGCCCCAGGTGCGCGACAGGCCGCGCGCCTCGAGGCGGTCGACCAGCGGGTCGCCCAGGTAGGCCAGCAGGGTGCCGACCAGGAAGGGCATCAGCACCGGCTGCAGCTGGTGGATCAGCCAGCCGAGCAGGACCAGGGCCGCCAGCCCCAGCCAGCTGCGCGAATTGCTCAACATGGGCGCACTCCTTGCCAGCCCCGGAGGAAGACGTCGCCTTACCAGGCGAAGCGCAGGCGATCGGCCGACGGCGCCGGCACCTGCAGCGGCGGCTGCTGGGGCTGCTGCGGCGCGGCCTGGGCGTCGACGGCCTGCGCCGGTACCTCGTGCAGGCGACCGAGCTGCAGCTGGGCGCGCAGTTGCTCGGGGCTGGCCTTGACCTGATAGACCAGGCTGCTGCCGACCACCGCCTGCAGGCGCGGCGCAAAGGGTTCGAGCAGGCGCTGCAGGGCGACATAGCGGCCGAGGTCGCTGCCCTGCACCTCGAGGGTCAGGCTCTGTGCCGCGGCGCTGGCGGCGAAACGGCCGGCCAGTTGCTCGCCGACCTCCAGCAGCACGGCGTCGGCCAGGGCGGCCTGGCTGGCGGCGCTGCTGGAGCCTGCGGCGCGCTTGTCGCCCATCCACAGCTGCCAGTCGGCCTGCCAGCTGTCAGCGGCGCCCTTGGCCACCACCGCGAGCAGGGCGTCGGCGGCGTAGCGCGCCGAGGCGCCCTGCAGGGCCTGGCCGTCGCTGCCGCGCAGGGTCTGCGCATTGGCCAGCAGTTGCTCGTCGAGATCGCCCAGCGGCAGGCTCAGCGGCACACCGCGATTGCGCGCGGCATCGCGCAGGGCGGCCGCGCCCTCCTGGTCCCCGGCCAGCAGGCTGCTGCCGGTCTCGCCCTCGTTCAGCCACCAGGCCAGCACGCTGGCGCGCTCGGCGTTCAGCAGGCTCAGACCGGCATCGCGCAGGGCGCGCTGGGTGAGCACTGGATCGAACACCACCGACAGGGTCACCGGCGTGCCGGACTCGTAGACATACTGCTGCACCAGCTGCTGCGGATCGGCCAGCAGCGGCTGCAGGCGGCTGTCCTGGGCCGACTCGCGCTTGCCGGTCAGGCGCACCACCAGGGTCTGCAGCGCGCGGCTCATCGCCGCGGCACGCTCGGCCGGGTCCTGCGAGGCCACCGGTTCGTGCACCTCGTACAATCCCTCGACCTGCGCGGCGGTGGCCGACAGGGTGGCGAACAACAGGCAGCAGGCGAACCAGCGGGCGATCAGGCACATGGGGCATCTCGACAGGGCAACGGACGCGCCAGATGCGCGCCAGACAAGGCCTATACCTTAAACAGCCGCCCGGACGGCGGCAACCGCCCGTGATGGCCGCTCCCGGGCAAGGATGCTAGAATCGCGCGCTTTCCCGCACTTCCCGCAAAGGCCCGCATTCATGAGCAAGCAACCCTCCATCAGCTACAAGGACGCCGGTGTAGACATCGACGCCGGCGAAGCCCTGGTCGAACGCATCAAAGGCGTGGCCAAGCGCACCGCGCGCCCGGAAGTGATGGGCGGGCTGGGCGGCTTCGGCGCCCTGTGCGAGATCCCCGCCGGCTACAAGCAGCCGGTGCTGGTGTCCGGCACCGACGGCGTCGGCACCAAGCTGCGCCTGGCGCTGAACCTCAACAAGCACGACAGCATCGGCCAGGACCTGGTCGCCATGTGCGTCAACGACCTGGTGGTGTGCGGCGCCGAGCCGCTGTTCTTCCTCGACTACTACGCCACCGGCAAGCTCAACGTCGACGTGGCCGCCACCGTGGTCACCGGCATCGGCGCCGGCTGCGAACTGGCTGGCTGCTCGCTGGTCGGCGGCGAGACCGCCGAGATGCCCGGCATGTACGAGGGCGAGGACTACGACCTGGCCGGCTTCTGCGTCGGCGTGGTGGAGAAGAGCGAGATCATCGACGGCTCGAAGGTGCAGACCGGCGACGCGCTGATCGCCCTGCCCTCCTCCGGCCCGCACTCCAACGGCTACTCGCTGATCCGCAAGATCCTCGAGGTGTCCGGCACCGACATCGAGGCCACCGAGCTGGACGGCTCCAAGCTGGCCGACCTGCTGATGGCGCCGACCCGCATCTACGTCAAGCCGCTGCTCCAGCTGATCAGGGACACCGGCGCGGTCAAGGCCATGGCCCACATCACCGGTGGCGGCCTGCTCGACAACATCCCCCGCGTGCTGCCGGAAGGCGCCCAGGCGGTGATCGACGTGGCCAGCTGGACCCGTCCGGCGGTGTTCGACTGGCTGCAGGAGAAGGGCAACGTCGACGAGCACGAGATGCACCGCGTGCTCAACTGCGGCGTCGGCATGGTCATCTGCGTGGCGCAGGAGCAGGTCGACACCGCCCTGGCCAGCCTGCGCACCGCGGGCGAAGCCCCGTGGGTGATCGGCAGCATCGCCGCCTGCGGCGAAGACGCCGAGCGCGTGGTGCTGAACAACCTGAAGGCGCACTGATGGGCAACACCTGCAACGTGGTGGTGCTGATCTCCGGCTCCGGCAGCAACCTGCAAGCGCTGATCGACGGCATCGCCGAAGGCGGCATCCCGGCCCGCATCGGTGCGGTGATCTCCAACCGCGCCGATGCCTACGGCCTGGTCCGCGCGCAGAACGCCGGGATCGCCACCGCCGTGCTGGACCACAAGGCGTTCGAAGGCCGCGAGGCCTTCGATGCCGCACTGATCGAGGCCATCGACGCCCACCAGCCCGACCTGGTGGTGCTGGCCGGCTTCATGCGCATCCTTTCCCCGGGCTTCGTGCGCCACTATGCCGGTCGCCTGCTCAACATCCATCCCTCGCTGCTGCCCAGGTACAAGGGCCTGCACACCCACCAGCGCGCGCTGGAGGCCGGGGATGCCGAGCATGGCTGCAGCGTGCACTTCGTCACCGAGGAACTCGACGGCGGACCGCTGGTCGTACAGGCCGTGGTGCCGGTGCAGGCAGGCGATAGCCCCGAGCGGCTGGCCAAGCGCGTGCAGATCGGCGAGCATCACATCTATCCGCTGGCCGTGCGCTGGTTCGCCGAGGGGCGCCTGCGTCTCGGCCACCAGGGCGCCGAACTGGACGGCACCCCCCTGCCGGCCAGCGGCCAGCAGATACGCGACTTGCCGCTGCCGCACTGAGGCAGCGGGCAAGCATCCGCCATCAAGGAGATCGTCATGCGCCGCGCGCTCACGCTTGCCCTGGCCCTCTGCGGCCTGCCCACCGCCGCCCTGGCCCTGGAACCCTTCAGCGCCCAGTACACCGCCGACTGGCAGCAGGTGCCGGTCAGCGGCAGCGCCGAGCGCCACCTGGCGAAGGCCGCCGACGGCAGCTGGACCCTGCAGTTCAAGGCCTCGATGCTGGTGGCCGGCCTGAGCGAGGAAAGCCGCTTCCGCTACGACAAGCAGCGCTTCGTGCCGCTCAGCTACCGTTTCGAACGCAGCGGCCTGGGCAAGAGCAAGAGCATCGCCCACGACTTCGACTGGCAGGCCAAGATGGTCACCGGCCACGACCGCGACCATCCCGTGAAACTGGTCCTGAAGAGCGGCCTGCTCGACAAGTCCACCTACCAGCTGGCCCTGCAGGAAGACGTCGCCGCCGGCAAGAAGAGCATGAGCTACCAGGTGCTCGACGGCGACGAGATCGAGACCTACGACTTCCGCGTGCTCGGCGAGGAGCAGGTGCAGACCGAGGCCGGCCAGATCACCGCCCTCAAGGTCGAGCGGGTGCGCGACCCCACCAAGTCCAACCGCAAGACGGTGCTGTGGTTCGCCAGGGACTGGGGCCACCTGCTGGTGCGCCTGCACCAGGTGGAGAAGGACGGCAAGGAATACCAGATCATGCTCAAGCAGGGCACGGTCGACGGCCGCGCCGTCAAGGGCAGCTGAAGCCCTCGTCCCCGCACAGCAAAACGCCCGGTCCATGCCGGGCGTTTTGCTGTGCGGAGCGCGCGCGTATGCTGGCAGAAACCATCCTGCCGCGAGGCCGCCATCATGTCCGACAGCTACCGGCCGCTGGCCTGCGACCGCCACGACTACCTGGAGATCGCCTGCCTGTACGGCTACCGCCTGCGCATCGAGCTGACCGACGGCAGCTGGCTGGAAGGGCGCGCACTGGACACCCGCACCCTGCCGAACAAGGAGGAAGTGCTGCTGGTGCAGGTGGCCGGAGCCACCCGCCAGCTGCGCCAGGACCGCCTGCGCGCCATCACGCCGCTGACGCCCGGCGCGCGCTTCGGGCGCATCGCACTGCAGTCCTGACCCGCAAGATCACCACATCAGGTCGTCGGGGATCACGTAATCCTTGTACGGATCGTCCTCGGCGTCCGGCACCTCGCTGGCGACGTTGAGCAGGACGATGCGCTGCGGCTCGCGCTCCTGCACCTTGAGCGCCGCCTCGCGCGGGATCAGCTCGTACTTGCCCTCCAGACGCACGATGGCCAGGGTGCCGCGGCTGAGCTTGTCGCGCAGCATCGGGTTGACCGCGATGCGCTTGACCTTCTTGTCGTCGACGAAGTTGTAGTAGTCGTCGCCATCCAGTCGCGGCAGGCGGCTGCCCTCGATCAGTTGCCTGACCTGGGCCGCCAGCGCCTTCTTCTGCGCCTTCTCCTGCTGCTGGCGGTTCAGCTCCTGGTCGCGGGCCAGCTTCTCGGCCTGCGCCTTGAGTGCCGCCTCGCGCTGCGAGTCGTCCTTCTCCGCCTGGCCCTTGTGCTCCAGACGCTGCTGCTTCTGCTTCTGCTTGGCCGCCTGCTTGGCCTGCTTCTCGTTGACCAGACCCGCCTTGAGCAGCTGGTCGCGTAGGGAAAGACTCATGACTTACCTTGTTGCCGGGGAATCTGACAGGGACGGCACGCCACCCGGGCGCGCCGTCGCGAATGGAGCGCGGGAGCGGCTAGCCGCAGGCCGGGCCTTCCCGCTCCTGGCGCTTGGCCTCGCCCCACAGGGCGTCCAGCTCTTCGAGGGGGCAATCATCCATGGCCTTGCCGGCGGCGCGCAAGGCCTGCTCGATGAACCGGAAGCGGCGCTCGAACTTGCGGTTGGCCGCGCGCAGCGCCGCCTCCGGCTCGACCTTGAGATGGCGGGCCAGGTTGACCGCGACGAACAGCAGGTCGCCGACCTCCTCGGCGATGTGCGCCTGGTCGCCCTCGGCCATCGCCTCGAGCACCTCGTCGAGCTCCTCCTGCAGCTTGTCCAGCACCGGCAGCGGCGCCGGCCAGTCGAAGCCGACCTGGGCGGCGCGCTTCTGCAGCTTGGCCGCCCGCGACAGCGCCGGCAGCGCCTGGGGGATGTCGTCGAGCAGCGACAGCTGCTCCGGCGCGGCCACCTGCTCGGCGCGCTCCTCGGCCTTGATCTCCTCCCAGCGCTGCCGGATCGCCGCCTCGGCGAGCCTCGGCAGGTCGGGCGCGCCGTACAGGTCGCCGTCGGGGAACACGTGGGGATGGCGGCGGATCAGCTTGCGGGTGATGCCGTCGACCACCCGGGCGAAGTCGAAGCGCCCCTCCTCGCGACCCAGCTGGCTGTAGTAGACCACCTGGAACAGCAGGTCGCCCAGCTCGCCCGGCAGGTGGGCGAAGTCGCCGCGCTCGATGGCATCGGCCACCTCGTAGGCCTCCTCCAGGGTGTGCGGCACGATGCTGGCGTAGTCCTGCTTGAGGTCCCAGGGGCAGCCGTATTGCGGGTCGCGCAGGCGGGCCATCAGGTGCAGCAGGTCGTCCAGCCGGTACATGTCCATCTCAGGCCCCCGAGCGGCTGCGCCGCGCTTCGATGATGTTGGGCAGCTGCGAGATGCGCGCCAGCAGGCGGCCCAGCGCCTCCATGCCGGGAATCTCGATGGTCAGGCGCATGTTGGCGGTGTTGTCGCTCTTGTCCGACTGGGTGTTGACCGCCAGCACGTTGATCTTCTCGTTGAGCAGCATCTGCGACACGTCGCGCAGCAGACCGGAGCGGTCGTAGGCGCGGATCTGGATGTCCACCGGATAGGTCTTGGCCGGCGCCTGGCCCCAGCTGACCTGGATGATCCGCTCGGGCTCGCGCTCGCGCAGCTGCAGGGCGCTCGGGCAGTCCTGGCGGTGGATGCTCACCCCGCGGCCCTGGGTGATGTAGCCGACGATCGGCTCGCCCGGCACCGGCTGGCAGCAGCCGGCCATCTGGGTGAGCAGGTTGCCGACGCCGAGGATCTGGATCTCGTCGCGTCCGCCGCGCGGGCCACTGGGACCACGGCGGCCGATCAGGTCGACCACCTCGAAGCTGCGCTCGGGCTCGACCAGCTGCTGGGCGGCGTTGACCACCTGCGACAGGCGCAGGTCGCCGGCGCCGAGAGCGGCGTAGAGGTCCTCGGCGGTCTTCAGGTTGCACTTCTCGGCGAGGCGCTCGGGGTCGACCGCGGTCAGCGCCAGGCGCACCAGCTCGCGCTCCAGGTAGTTCTTGCCGGCGATCACGTTCTGGTCGCGCGCCTGGGTCTTGAACCAGTGGACGATCTTCGCCCGCGCCCGCGAGGTGGTCACGTAGCCGAGGTTGGGGTTGAGCCAGTCGCGGCTCGGCGCACCGTGCTTGCCGGTGATGATCTCCACCTGCTCGCCGGTCTGCAGGCTGTAGGTGAGCGGCACGATGCGCCCGTTGACCTTGGCGCCGCGGCAGTTGTGGCCGATCTCGGTGTGCACCCGGTAGGCGAAGTCCAGCGGTGTGGCGCCGGTCGGCAGGTCGATGGCGTGGCCGTCGGGAGTGAACACATAGACGCGGTCGGGCTCGATGTCGACGCGCAGCTGCTCGGCCAGGCCGCCGATGTCGCCCAGCTCCTCGTGCCATTCGAGCACCTGGCGCAGCCAGGCGATCTTCTCCTCGTAGTGGCTGGAGCCGGAGTTGACGTCGGTGCCCTTGTACAGCCAGTGGGCGCACACGCCCAGCTCGGCCTCCTCGTGCATGGCGTGGGTGCGGATCTGCACCTCCAGCACCTTGCCCTCGGGGCCGATCACCGCGGTGTGCAGCGAGCGGTAGCCGTTCTCCTTGGGGTTGGCGATGTAGTCGTCGAACTCCTTGGGAATGTGCCGCCACAGGGTGTGCACGATGCCGAGGGCGGTGTAGCAGTCGCGCACCTCGGGCACCAGGATGCGCACGGCGCGCACGTCGTAGATCTGGCTGAACTCCAGACCCTTGCGCTGCATCTTGCGCCAGATCGAATAGATGTGCTTGACCCGGCCGCTGATGTCGGCCTCGATGCCGGTGGCGTCGAGTTCCTCGCGCAACTGGCTCATCACGCTGTTGATGTACTGCTCGCGATCGAGACGGCGCTCGTGCAGCAGCTTGGCGATCTGCTTGTACTGCTCGGGCTCGAGGTAGCGGAACGACAGGTCCTCGAGTTCCCACTTGATGTGACCGATGCCCAGGCGATGGGCCAGCGGCGCATAGATGTCGAACACCTCGCGGGCCACCCGGTAGCGCTTGTCGTCGGGGGCGTTCTTCACCGCACGGATGGCACAGGTGCGCTCGGCCAGCTTGATCAGCGCCACGCGCACGTCGTCGATCATCGCCACCAGCATCTTGCGCAGGTTCTCCACCTGCGCCTGGGCGCCAAGCACCATGGACTGGCGCGGATTGAGACTGGCACTGATCGCGGCCATGCGCAGCACGCCCTCGATCAGCTTGGCGACCTGGGCGCCGAAGCGCTGGCCGACCGCCTCCAGGCTGGTCTTGCCCTCGCGCACCGCACGGTAGAGCACGGCGGCGACCAGCGACTCCTGGTCGAGCTTGAGGTCGGCGAGGATCTCGGCGATCTCAAGGCCGGTACGGAAGCTCGACATGCCCTCGGCCCAGATGTTCTGCGCGGCGATCGCCTGCTGCTCGACCTCGCGGGCGAACTCGCAGGCCTTGCGCAGGCTGTCGCGATCGAGGGCCGGGTCGACATCGAGGATGTGATCCAGCCAGGCCTCGAGGTTGATGCTGCCGTCGGTGTTGACCGGCTGTTGCGCTCTTACCTGTACCATCGTCTTTCACCTTTCCTGCCAGGGCACGGAACAGCCGTGCCCGGTCAAGGGCCCGCCTCCGCGGGTCCTGCCTGCGCCGGCCTTCTGCGGACCGGTGCGCCTACGGACGCTCGGCGTCCGCCTCGAACAATGCCATCGCCTCCACATGCGCCGTCTGCGGGAACATGTCGAGGATGCCGGCGCGCTTCAGGCGATAGCCCTGCTGCGCCAGCGCTGCCGCGTCGCGCGCCAGCGTGGCCGGGTTGCACGACACGTAGAGCACGCGCCGCGCGCCCAGGGCACGCAGCTGGCCGACCACCGCCGCCGCGCCGTCACGCGGCGGGTCCAGCAGTACCGCGGCGAAACCGCCGCGCGCCCAGCCCGTCTGGCCCAGCGGCTGGGACAGGTCGGCGCGGAAAAAGTGCGCATTGCCCAGGCCATTGGCCGCGGCATTCGCCGCGGCCCGCTCGACCATCGCCTGCACGCCCTCCACCCCCACCACCTCGGCGGCGCGCCGGGCCAGCGGCAGGGCGAAGTTGCCCAGGCCGCAGAACAGGTCGAGCACCCGTTCGTCGGCCTGCGGCGCCAGCCAGGCCATGGCCTGGGCGAGCATCGCCTCGTTGACCGGGGCGTTGACCTGGACGAAGTCGCCCGGCCGCCAGGCCAGGGTCAGCCCCTCGCCCTCCAGCCGATAGCCCAGCTCCTGCGTCGGCTCGTCCGCCTGCGGCTCGCCCTCGCCCTGCCACCACAGCTGGGCGCCGTGCGCGGCGCAGAAGGCCCGCAGCGCGGCGCGATCCTCCTCCGCCAGCGGCTGGGTGTGGCGCACCAGCAGCGCACTGGCGGTGCCCTGGAACAGCTCGGCGTGGCCGATGGCCTGCGGCTTGCGCAGGCCGCGCAGCACCGCCGGCAGTTCGGCGAGCAGCGATTGCAAAGCCTGTACCAGTACCGCGCAGCGGTCCAGATCGACTATCGCCTGACTTGCCGCGGCGCGGAAGCCGACCTCCAGCCGCCGGCCCTTGGCATCCCAGCGCACCGCCAGGCGCGCGCGGCGCCGGTAGCCGAACTCCGGCCCGACCAGCGGCGGCGCCCACTCCTCGGGCGCCAGACCGGCCAGACGCTGCAGCTGCTCGGCCAGGGTGCGCTGCTTGAGCGCCAGCTGCTCGGCGTGCGGCAGGTGCTGCAGGGTGCAACCGCCGCAGCGTCCCGCCAGCGGACAGGGCGGCTCGCGGCGCAGGGCGCTGGGCTCGAGCAGCCGCTCGACCCGCGCGTCCACCACCTGGCTGCGCGCGGCCAGCACGCGGGCCTCGACCGTTTCCCCGGCCAGGGCCCCGGCGACGAACCAGGTGCGGCCGCCCTCGTGGGCGATGCCGCGGCCGTCGTGGGCCAGGCGTTCGATGCAGAGGCGTTGCTTCTTGCCGACCGGCAGTTGTGCGGCGCGTGCGCCGCCGCTCGGCTGGAAGCGCAGCCCGGTATTGCGTTTGGCCATCAGGCGACCTGCAGATTCAGTGTAGGGTGCGCCGGGCGCACCGCAGGGAAAGCGTGCTCGACCGCGGGCTCAGGCCTGCGGCTCGTCGTAGACGCCGGTGGACAGGTAGCGGTCGCCGCGGTCGCAGATGATCGCCACCATCACCGCGTTCTCCACCTCGCGCGACAGGCGCAGCATGGCCGCCACCGCGCCGCCCGAGGACACGCCGCAGAAGATGCCTTCCTCGCGCGCCAGACGACGCATGGTGTCCTCGGCCTCGCCCTGCGCCATGTCGATCACCCGGTCGACGCGGCTGGCGTCGAAGATCTTCGGCAGGTACTCCTGCGGCCAGCGGCGGATGCCGGGGATGGCCGAGCCCTCCTGCGGCTGCAGGCCGACGATCTGCACCGCCGGGTTCTGCTCCTTGAGATAGCGCGACACGCCCATGATGGTGCCGGTGGTGCCCATCGAGCTGATGAAGTGGGTGATGCTGCCCTGGGTCTGCCGCCAGATCTCCGGGCCGGTGCTCTCGTAGTGGGCCTGCGGGTTGTCGAGGTTGCCGAACTGGTCGAGCACCTTGCCGCGGCCCTCGGTCTGCATCCTCAGCGCCAGGTCGCGGGCGCCCTCCATGCCCTCGGCCTTGCTGACCAGCACCAGCTCGGCGCCGTAGGCGGTCATCGCCGCCTTGCGCTCGGCGCTCATGTTGTCCGGCATGATCAGCACCATCCGGTAGCCCTTGATCGCCGCTGCCATCGCCAGGGCGATGCCGGTGTTGCCGGAGGTGGCCTCGATCAGGGTGTCGCCGGGCTGGATGTCGCCGCGCAGCTCGGCGCGGGTGATCATCGACAGCGCCGGACGGTCCTTCACCGAGCCGGCCGGGTTGTTGCCCTCCAGCTTGACCAGGAGGGTGTTCGTGGTCGGGCCCGGCAGGCGCTGCAGGCGCACCAGCGGAGTGTTGCCGACGCAGTCGGCGATGGTGGGATACTGCACGGTCATGGAAGCGCTCGGTCATCGCAGCGGCCAGGGGGAGCGCTATGATAACGGCAAACCGGGCGGGCCGATAACACGGCACGATCGAACCTTATAACCTCAAGATATAAGGTTCGCGCGCTTGCCGACCTCTGGCGAGGCGCTACACTGCCGCCAACCCAGTAGTGCAGCGGAGAATCTGCGTGTTCGACAAACTCGGGATCAAGGGCCGCATCCTGCTGCTGTCCCTGCTGCCCACCAGCCTGCTGGCGCTGGTGCTCGGCAGCTACTTCACCTACACCCAGCTGGCGCAGATGCAGCACCAGCTCGACGACCGCGGCCAACTGCTGGCCGAACACCTGGCACCGCTCAGCGCCCGCCCGCTGGCCGCCGGCGACCGGGAGCTACTCGAGCGCCTGGCGACCCGCAGCCTCGAACAGAGCGACGTACGCGCCATCAGCCTGCTCGACGCCGAGGGCAGACCCCTGGCCCACGCCGGCCCGCGCATGCGCGGCGAGCCTCCCGCGGCGCAGCCCGGGCTGCTCAGCCAGGCCCGCAGCCTCAGCGCCACGCGCTTCCGCCTGCCGGTCTACGGCCACCACCGCCAGCTCGGCGGGCAGGCGCCGCAGAACGAGGACGACAACCTGCTCGGCTGGATCGAGGTCGAGCTGTCGCACCAGAACACCCTGCTGCAGAGCTACCGCAGCCTGCTCGCCAGCCTGCTGCTGACCCTCACCACACTGGGCCTGAGTGCCCTGCTCGGCCTGCGCCTGAGCCGCTCGATCAACCAGCCGCTGGCGCAGATCAGCCAGGGCGTGGCGCAGATCCGCGACGGCCAGCTGCACACCCGCCTGCCGAGCCTCGACAGCCGCGAGCTGAACGAGCTGGCCGCCGGCATCAACCGCATGGCCGAGGCGCTGGAGAGCGCCCACGACGAGCTGCAGCAGAGCGTCGAGCAGGCCACCGAGGACCTGCGCAGCACCTTGGAAAACATCGAGGTGCAGAACATCGAACTCAATCTGGCGCGCAAGGAGGCGGTGGAGGCCAACCGCATGAAGTCCGAGTTCCTCGCCAACATGAGCCACGAGATCCGCACCCCGCTCAACGGCATCCTCGGCTTCACCAACCTGCTGCGCAAGAGCGGCCTGGACAGCCGCCAGCAGGACCACCTGGCGACCATCGAGAAGTCCGCCGACAACCTGCTGGCGATCATCAACGAGATCCTCGACTTCTCGAAGATCGAGGCCGGCAAGCTGCTCCTCGAACAGGTGCCGTTCAACCTGCGCGACCTGATCCAGGACGTCCTCACCATCCTCGCCCCCGCCGCCCACGAAAAGCGCCTCGAACTGGTCAGCCTGATCTACCGCGACACGCCGCAGGCGCTGGTCGGCGACCCGCTGCGCCTCAAGCAGGTGATCACCAACCTGGTCAGCAATGCCATCAAGTTCACCCGCAGCGGCAGCATCGTGGTGCGCGCCATGCTCGAGGAGGACCTCGGCGACCGCGCCCACCTGCGCATCAGCGTGCAGGACAGCGGCGTCGGCCTGTCCGAGGCCGAGCAGCGCAGCCTGTTCCAGCCGTTCAACCAGGTCGACAACTCCAGTTCGCGACAGGCCGGCGGCACCGGCCTCGGCCTGGTGATCTCCAAGCGCCTGATCGAACAGATGGGCGGCGAGATCGGCGTGACCAGCGAGAGCGGCCATGGCGCCGAGTTCTGGCTGCTGCTCGACCTGCCCAAGGCCGCCGAGGAAAGCGACGAACTGCCGCGCGCCCTGCTCGGCGGACGCTGCGCCGCGCTGCTGGAAAGCCACGAACTGGCCCGCCAGTCGCTGCGCCACCAGCTCGAGGACTGCGGCCTGCAGGTGATCGAGTTCGGCAACCTCGACGCGCTGATCGAGGAGGCGGCCCTGCGCCAGCACGGCAGCGCGCCGCTGGCCATCGCCCTGATCGGCATCGATACCAGCGAGCATCCGCCCGAGCGCCTCAGCCGCCAGCTGTGGGAGCTCAACCAGCAGGGCTGCCAGAGCCTGCTGCTGTGCCCGACCACCGAGCTGATGCTGTATCACGCCAGCCTGCCGGCCGACCACGGCCAGCTGCAGGCCAAGCCGGTGTGCACGCGCAAGCTGCAGCGCACCCTGATCGACATGCTCAGCCCGCGCGCGCAGCGCAGCGAACCGAGCGGCAGCAACCACGCCACCGGCGCCAGCCGCGCGCCGCGCCTGCTGTGCGTCGACGACAACCCGGCCAACCTGATGCTGGTCAAGACCCTGCTCGGCGACATGGGCGCCCAGGTCACCGCCGTCGACAACGGCTACGCCGCACTGTGCGCGGTGCAGCAGGACAACTTCGATCTGGTGTTCATGGACGTGCAGATGCCCGGCATGAACGGCCGCGAGACCACCGAGGCGATCCGCCAGTGGGAGCTCGAGCAGCGCCAGTCGCCCCTGCCGATCGTCGCCCTGACCGCCCACGCCCTGGCCAGCGAGAAGCGCGCCCTGCTGCAGTGCGGCATGGACGACTACCTGACCAAGCCGATCAGCGAGCGCCAGCTGGCCCAGGTGGTGCTCAAGTGGACCGGTCTGTCGCTGCGCGGCAGCGAGCCGGCGGCCAGCCACCTGCCCGAGCGCGGCAGTGCCGCCCCGGAGCTGCGCGTGCTCGATCCCGAGGAGGGCCTGCGTCTGGCCGCCGGCAAGGCCGAGCTGGCCGCCGACATGCTGGCCATGCTGCTCGACTCGCTGGAGTCCGACCAGGCGGCGATCCGCCAGGCGCGCGCTGCCAACGACACCACCGCGCTGCTCGAGCGCATCCACCGCCTGCACGGCGCCACGCGCTACTGCGGCGTGCCGCAGCTGCGCGCCGCCTGCCAGCGCAGCGAGAGCCTGCTCAAGCAGAACGCCCCGGCCAGCGTCGCCCTCGACGAGCTGGATGCCGCCATCACCCGCCTGGCCGAACAGGCCGCCCGCCCCGCCCCGGATACGGCGTCGTAACGAGGAGTCCCCGTGCGCATCACCCTGTTCAGCAGCAAGCCCTACGACCGCGACAGCTTCGCCGCCGCCAACGCCGGCGGCTTCGAGCTGCACTTCCTCGACGCGCGCCTGGACGTCGACACCGCTGCCCTGGCCGCCGGCAGCACGGTGGTCTGCGCCTTCGTCAACGACGACCTGTCCGCGCCGGTGCTGGAGCGGCTGGCGCAGGCCGGCACGCGGCTGATCGCCCTGCGCTCGGCAGGCTACAACCACGTCGACCTGCACGCCGCCGCACGCCTCGGCCTGCCGGTGGTGCGCGTGCCGGCCTACTCGCCGCACGCGGTGGCCGAACATGCCGTGGGCCTGGTGCTGGCACTCAACCGACGCCTGCACCGCGCCTTCAACCGCACCCGCGAGGGCGATTTCTCCCTGCACGGCCTGACCGGCTTCGACCTGCACGGCAAGACCGTCGGGGTGGTCGGCACCGGCCAGATCGGTGCGGTGTTCGCCCGCATCATGCTGGGCTTCGGTTGCCAGGTGCGGCTGTTCGACCCGCAGCCCGACGCCGGCCTGGTCGCCCTCGGCGCGCGCTACGTGGCGCTCGACGAACTGCTGGCGAGCAGCGACATCCTCAGCCTGCACTGCCCGCTGACCGCCGCCACCCGCCACCTGATCGACCGCTACAGCCTGGCGCGGATGAAGCACGGCGCCATGCTGATCAACACCGGGCGCGGCGCCCTGGTCGACACCCCGGCGCTGATCGGCGCGCTGAAGAGCGGCCAGCTCGGCTACCTGGGCCTGGACGTCTACGAGGAAGAGGCCGACCTGTTCTTCGAGGACCGCTCCGACCAGCCGCTGCAGGACGACGTGCTGGCGCGCCTGCTGACCTTCCCCAACGTGATAGTCACCGCCCACCAGGCCTTCCTCACCCGCGAGGCGCTGGCGGCCATCGCCGGCACCACCCTGGACAACGTCGTCGCCTGGCAGGCCGGACGGCCGAGCAACCTGGTGCAGGCCTGAACCGTTACGGACAGCGTGCTAGCATGCCCGCCTTGCCCGGAGGCTCCATGACCGAACACGATTTCCGCTACACCCTGCTCAACCCGCAACACACCCTCACCGAGTGCCGCGCGCTGGCGCCCGGCCGCTATCAGGTCACCGGCAACGGCGGCTCGATCAAGGTCGGCGACATCCTGCTGGTGACCCTCAAGGGCAGCCGCGACCTGTCCATGCGCCTCGCCGTGGAAAAGGTCCGCCACCTGATCACCCCGCCCGGCCAGTGGCTGGCGGTGGCCCGCGGCCCGGCGTTCCGCGAGCTGAACATCCACACCTGGCAGGTGGCCTGCGACGGCTGCGGCGTGCAGCTCGACCTCGAGTTCGCCGTCGACGGCGCGCTGGGCGACAAGGCCCGCGCTCCGGCAGCCGAGGCGCGCCTTGCCGAACTGGGCTGGGCCAACCGCGCCGGCCGCCATCTCTGTCCGCAGTGCAGCGCCAAGGAGGCCTGATGTTGCCGCGTACCGCCTTGCTCGTCGCCGCCGCCGCGCTCGCCGGCTGCGCCGCCACGCCACCGCCTCTGGAGCAGGAGCGCACCTACCGCGTCGAGTGGATCGACGAGCGCCCGCTGCTCGAGGGCAGCCACCTGACCATCACCTTCGGCGCCGACGACCGCGCCTACGGCACCGGCGGCTGCAACCACTGGTTCGCCGGCTACGGCCTGGAAGGCGAGATCCTGCGTTTCAGCCAGGTCGGCAGCACCCGCAAGCTCTGCTCGCCGAGCCTGATGGAGCAGGAAGCACGCTTCTTCCGGGCGTTGCAGCAGGTGCGCCGCTGGGACGTCTCGCCGCTCGAGCAGCTGCGCCTGTGGCCGGAACAGGGCAAGCCGATCCGCCTGTGGCCGGACGAAGGCTGAGCTATTCGAACAGCACCAGTTGCTCCCCCCCCTCGCGCAGGTCGACCAGGCGCACGCCCACACCGATCAGCCGCACCGGCCTGCCGCCGCGGGCGAAGGCTGCCGCCAGCAGACGCTGGTAGCTGCCGCCATCGCGCCCGGCGCCGGCCTGCTCCAGGGTAGTCTGGGTGAAGTCGTGGAACTTCAGCTTGACCAGCGGCTTGTCCGCCCGGTAAGCGCTGTCCAGGCGCGCCAGGCGGTGCTCCAGTTGCTCGAGCAGCGCCGGCAGCTCGGCCACGCAGGCGGCCAGGTCCGGCAGGTCGCGATCGAAGGTGTGCTCGACGCTCAGCGTCTGCCGGCGCCGCTCGACCCGTACCGGGCGCTCGTCGATGCCACGGGCCAGCTGCCACAGGCGCTCGCCGAAGCTGCCGAACTCGCGCACCAGCGCCAGCCGCTGCCACTCGCGCAGGTCGCTGCAGCGCTGGATGCCGAGCCGCGCCAGACGCTCGGCGGTGACCTTGCCCACTCCGTGCAGGCGCGCCACCGGCAACGCGGCGACGAAGGCATCGACCTCCGGCGGCGTGATCACGCACAGGCCGTCGGGCTTGTGCCAGTCGCTGGCGATCTTGGCGAGGAACTTGTTCGGCGCCACCCCGGCCGATACCGTGATGTCCAGCTGCTCGCGCACCCGCCGGCGGATGTCCTGGGCGATGCGCGTGGCGCTGCCGGAGAAATGCGCCGAGTCGGAAACGTCGAGGTAGGCCTCGTCCAGCGACAGCGGCTCGATCAGCTCGGTGTAGTCCTGCAGGATGGCGTGGATCTGCCGCGAGGCCGCCTTGTAGGCCTCGAAGCGCGGCCGCACGATCAGCAGCTGCGGGCACAGCGCCAGCGCCTGGCGCGAGGCCATCGCCGAGTGCACGCCGAAGGCGCGCGCCTCGTAGTTGCAGGTGGCGATCACCCCGCGGCGGTCCGGCGCACCGCCCACCGCCATCGGCCGGCCGGCCAGACGCGGGTCGTCGCGCATCTCGATGGCGGCGAAGAAGCAGTCGCAGTCGATGTGGATGATCTTGCGCACGGCGCGGGACGGCAGAGGCCGGACTCCGGAACGATACAGGCGGACCGCCAGTGTAACGCCTGGCGCCAGCAAAGGGCGCAGCACTCTGGCGGCCGCGCCGGACGGGGCCTGGTGGCTGCCAGGCGCTCTGCCCGGGCGCATAACTGCTTGATCCGGCGAACGTTTTTCAAGATGGCGCTTGACACCGCAGCGCTTTTGCGTAAAATCGACAACCACAGACGCGGGGTGGAGCAGTCTGGTAGCTCGTCGGGCTCATAACCCGAAGGTCGTAGGTTCAAATCCTGCCCCCGCAACCAAATCTCGAAAAGGCCATTCTCCGGAATGGCCTTTGTCGTTTCTGCTCGCAGCCGTTTCTCGCAGCAAGCCATTGATTCAGAAAAACTATTGGTTGACTGCCAGCCATTTGCGAGTAGAATGGCCGACATCAGACGCGGGGTGGAGCAGTCTGGTAGCTCGTCGGGCTCATAACCCGAAGGTCGTAGGTTCAAATCCTGCCCCCGCAACCAAATCTCGAAAAGGCCATTCTCCGGAATGGCCTTTTTCGTTGCTGCGCGAAAAGCACAGCCGCCCCACCCCCTCAGCTTGGCTTAAGGTTGGCGCCCTAGACTACCGGCATCGATTCGAATCGCCTGTCCGGAGTCAGCATGGCCTCTTCCCCCTCACGCTACAGTCCCCTGTCCATCGCCCTGCACTGGGTCATGCTGCTGCTGATCGCGGCGGTCTATGCCTGCATCGAACTCAAGGGCAACTTCCCCAAGGGCAGCGACATCCGCGAAGGCCTCAAGTACTGGCACTTCGTCCTCGGCCTGTGCATCTTCGCCCTGGTCTGGCTGCGCCTGCTCGGCCGCCTGGCGGGCAGGACGCCGGCGATCCAGCCGGCACCGCCGGCCTGGCAGACCGGCATGGCCCACCTGATGCACCTCGCCCTCTACGCCCTGATGATCGGCATGCCGCTGCTGGGCTGGCTGCTGCTCAACGCCGAGGGCAAGCCGGCGCCCTTCTTTGGCATCGAGCTGCCCATGCTGGTGCCGCAGAACCACAGTCTGGCGGAAAACATCGAGGAACTGCACGAGTTCGGCGGCCAGGCGGGCTACTGGCTGATCGCCCTGCACGCCGCTGCCGGCCTGTTCCACCACTATGTCAGCCGCGACAACACCCTGACCCGCATGCTGCCGGGCCGCGACTGAAATCCTCCGCAGCAGGCCCCGCCCGCACTGTCGCGGGGCCTGCGTTCCTCCCTGCAGCACTGGCCAAGCGCGCCCGGCACCGCTAGAATTGCGCACTTTTTGATCAAGCGCCCGCGCGGCGTCACCCAGAGGTCAGCCTGCATGTCCAGCTCCACCCCCAAAGTCGGCTTCGTAAGTCTCGGTTGCCCGAAAGCGACCGTCGATAGCGAACGCATCCTCACCCAGCTGCGCATGGAGGGCTACCAGATCGTCCCCTCCTACGAGGATGCCGACGTGGTGGTGGTCAACACCTGCGGCTTCATCGACAGCGCCAAGGCCGAGTCGCTCGACGCCATCGGCGAGGCGCTGGCCGAGAACGGCAAGGTGATCGTTACCGGCTGCATGGGCGTCTCCGAGGACAGCATCCGCAACGTCCACCCCAGCGTGCTGGCGGTCACCGGCCCGCAGCAGTACGAGCAGGTGGTCAACGCGGTGCACGAGGTGGTGCCGCCCAAGGTCGACCACGACCCGTTCGTCGACCTGGTGCCGCCGCAAGGCATCAAGCTGACCCCGCGCCACTACGCCTACCTGAAGATTTCCGAGGGCTGCAACCACAGCTGCAGCTTCTGCATCATCCCGTCGATGCGCGGCAAGCTGGTCAGCCGTCCGGTCGGCGACGTGCTGTCCGAGGCCGAGCGCCTGGTCAAGGCCGGGGTCAAGGAGCTGCTGGTGATCAGCCAGGACACCAGCGCCTACGGCGTCGACCTCAAGTACAAGCTGGACTTCTGGAACGGCCAGCCGGTGAAGACCCGCATGCTCGAGCTGTGCGAGGCGCTCTCCGGCATGGGCGTGTGGGTGCGCCTGCACTACGTCTATCCGTACCCCAACGTCGACGACGTGATCCCGCTGATGGCAGAAGGCAAGCTCCTGCCGTACCTGGACATTCCCTTCCAGCACGCCAGCCCGAAGGTGCTCAAGGCGATGAAGCGCCCGGCCTTCGAGGACCAGACCCTGGCGCGGATCAGGAAGTGGCGCGAGATCTGTCCGGAGCTGACCATCCGCTCGACCTTCATCGTCGGCTTCCCCGGCGAGACCGAGGAAGACTTCCAGTACCTGCTCGACTGGCTGACCGAGGCGCAGCTCGATCGCGTCGGCTGCTTCCAGTACTCGCCGGTCGAGGGCGCCCCGGCCGAGGAGCTGGGCCTGGAGGCGGTGCCGGACGAGGTCAAGCAGGAGCGCTGGGAGCGCTTCATGGCCCACCAGCAGGCGATCAGCGCGGCACGCCTGCAGCTGAAGATCGGCAAGGAGATCGAGGTGCTGATCGACGAAGTCGACGAGCAGGGCGCCATCGGCCGCTCCGCCGCCGACGCCCCGGAGATCGACGGCAACGTCTACGTCGACAGCGACCGCGACCTGCAGCCGGGCGACAAGGTGTGGGTGCGCGTCACCGACGCCGACGAGTACGACCTCTGGGCCGAAGTGATTTAAGCCCCCTCCCCCGACGAGCCCGGCCCAGTGCCGGGCTCGTCGTCTCTGGGCCCGACGCGGGGAATGGGGTGTAATGTCTGCTCGTCCGGCATGGATGGAGACCGCCGATGAATCCCTGGCTGCAGATACTCGCCCTCACCCTGTTCGCCGGACTGGCCATGCCGGCCGGCGCCTTGCTCGCCATCCGCGAACACATCCACCCGCGCTGGCTGGAAACCGAACTGCGCCACACCATTCTCGCCTTCGGCGCCGGCGCCCTGCTCGCCGCCGTGACCCTGGTGCTGGTCCCCGAGGGCATGCGCACCCTGCCGGTCTGGCTCGGTGCGCTGTGCTTCGCCGCCGGCGGCGTGCTGTTCATGCTGATCGACCGCTACCTTGCCGCCCATCGCACTTCGGCCAGCCAGGCGGTCGACATGCTGTTCGACTACATCCCCGAAACCCTCGCCCTCGGCGCGGCCATGGCGCTCGGCAGCCACGCCGGCCTGCTGCTGGCCCTGCTGATGGCCCTGCAGAACCTGCCGGAAGGCTTCAACGCCTACCGCGAACTGCGCCGCTCCTCGCGCCTCGACAACCGGCAGATTCTCGGCCTGTTCACCCTGATCGCCCTGCTCGGCCCGTTCGCCGGCCTCTGCGGCTACCTGTGGCTGGCGCCCTACCCCGAGGTCGTCGGCGCCATCATGCTGAGCGCCTCCGGCGGCATCCTCTACTCGGTGTTCCAGGACATCGCTCCGCAGATCCCGCTGCGCCGCCACTGGGCTCCGCCGCTGGGCGCGGTGGCCGGCTTCCTGCTGGGGATGATCGGCCAGCCCCTGGGGGCCTGAGGGGCCGATTCGGCCGGCCAACCGCCCCGCAACGGAAACACCTTGCGATCTTCGTCACCGCGACGACAGGCGAGCCGGCGAACTGGCCGGCATCCCGGGATGCGACTGCCGCCGCCCGGTGGCCGCTCGCCGCCGCGGACGACTGCCTGCGAGTTCCGCTGCGGGGCGCGACTCGTTAAGATCATCACGACCCAGCGGGACGCCCTGCCCGCCCCGCCCCCTTGCGCCCACTTCAGGAAGAGTGCCCACGATGAGTTCCACCTCCCGCTTCGCCCCCATGCCCGATGCCCGCGGCTACTTCGGCCCCTACGGCGGCCAGCTGGTGCCACCGGAACTCAAGCAGGTGATGGACGAGATCGACGCCGCCTACGAGGAGATCCGCCAGCGCGAGGACTTCCAGCAGGAGCTGGCCAGCCTGTTCGCCGACTACGTCGGCCGTCCCAGCCCGATCTTCCATGCCCGCCGCCTCTCCGAGCAGCTCGGCGGCGCGCAGATCCACCTCAAGCGCGAGGACCTCAACCACACCGGCGCGCACAAGATCAACCACTGCCTGGGCGAGGCGCTGCTGGCCAAGTTCATGGGCAAGACCAAGGTGATCGCCGAGACCGGCGCCGGCCAGCACGGCGTGGCGCTGGCCACCGCCTGCGCGCTGGTGGGCATCCCCTGCGAGATCCACATGGGCCAGGTGGACATCGAGAAGGAACACCCCAACGTCACCAAGATGAAGATCCTCGGCTGCAAACTGGTGCCGGTGACCCGCGGCGCGGCGACCCTCAAGGAGGCGGTGGACAGCGCCTTCGAGGAATACCTCAAGGACCCGCACAACTTCATCTACGCCATCGGCTCGGTGGTCGGCCCGCACCCGTTCCCGAAGATGGTCCGCGACTTCCAGTCGATCATCGGCACCGAGGCCCGCGCGCAGTTCCTCGGCAAGCACGGCCGCCTGCCCGACCACGTCGCCGCCTGCGTCGGCGGCGGCTCCAACGCCATGGGCATGTTCACCGCCTTCCTCGACGACGAGAGCGTCAACCTGGTCGGCGTCGAGCCGGCCGGCGAAGGTCTGGACAAGCCCGGCCGCCACTCGGCCACCCTGTCCAAGGGCAAGCCCGGCGAGCTGCACGGCATGGCCTGCTACGTGCTGGAAGACACCGAAGGCAACCCGGCCGCGGTGCACTCGATCGCCTCCGGCCTCGACTACCCCGGCGTCGGCCCGCAGCACAGCTACCTGAAGGACATCGGCCGGGTCAGCTACCAGACCGCCAGCGACCAGGAATGCCTGGACGCCTTCATGACCCTGTCGCGCGTCGAGGGCATCATCCCCGCCCTGGAAAGCGCCCACGCGGTGGCCTGGGCCATGCGCGTGGCACCGACCCTGCCGAAGGATGCGCACATCCTGGTCAACCTGTCCGGCCGTGGCGACAAGGACGCCGATTACGTGGCCAAGCTGCTCGGCCTGTAACCGCTCGCACACCCCGCGCCCCCCCGGGACGCGGGGTGCTCTCCCGCCGTCCGGCGCGTATCATCCCCGCTGCCCCGTCGCCTCCCCGGTCTCCCCGCCATGTCCTACAGCGTCAGCCCCGTCGGCTACCTGCGTTCCTGCTTCAAGGAAAAGTTCGCCATCCCGCGCCAGCCGCAACTGGCCCCGGCCGCCCGCGGCGTGCTGGAACTCGTGCCGCCGTTCGACGATGGCTCCGCGGTGGCCGGGCTGGAGCAGGTCAGCCATGTCTGGCTGCTGTTCCTCTTCCACCAGGCGCTGGAGGACCGGCCGCGGCTCAAGGTCCGCCCGCCACGCCTGGGCGGCAACCGCTCGCTGGGCGTGTTCGCCACCCGCGCCACCCACCGCCCCAACGGCATCGGCCAGTCGGTGGTGAAACTGGAGCGGGTCGAGGCGGGCCGCCTGCACCTGTCCGGCATCGACCTGCTGGACGGCACCCCGGTGCTGGACATCAAGCCCTACGTGCCCTACGCCGACATCGTCGACGAGGCCCGCAACGCCATCGCCGACGCGCCGCCGCCGGCGATCCCGGTCGACTGGTGCGCTAGCGCCCTGGCCCAGGCCCGCGAGCAGGCGCTGCGTCTGGGCGAACCGGTGGTCGAGCTGATCGAGCAGTGCCTGGCCCAGGACCCGCGTCCGGCCTACCAGGTGCCTACGCCGGAGCGCCGCTACGGGGTGCGCTTCTGGGACCTGCAGGTGCGCTGGCACTACCCCGCCCCCGAGCGCATCCGGGTGCTGGAGGTGGTGCGAGCCGAAGCGTAGGGTGCGCTATGCGCAGCACCGTTGGCTGCTCGCTGCGCTGCTTGAGCGGCCGTCCATAAGCGAAAACGGCGGAGTCCCTCACCGGGACTCCGCCGTTTTCCGTTGCACGGTTCGTCTTATTTTTCGACGAAGGCGCGCTCGATCAGGTAGTCGCCCGGGTCGCCCATGCGCGGGGAAACCTTGAGGCCGAAGCTGTCCAGCACCTGGCTGGTCTCGTCGAGCATGCTCGGGCTGCCGCAGAGCATGGCGCGGTCGTCCTGCGGGTTGATCGGCGGCAGGCCGATGTCGGCGAACAGCTTGCCGCTGCGCATCAGGTCGGTCATGCGGCCCTGGTTGCGGAACGGCTCGCGGGTGACGGTCGGGTAGTAGATCAGCTTCTCGCGGACCATCTCGCCGAAGTACTCGTGCTGCGGCAGCTCCTGGGTGATGAAGTCGGCATAGGCCAGCTCGCTGACCCAGCGCACGCCGTGGACCAGGATCACCTTGTCGAAGCGTTCGTAGGTTTCCGGATCCTGGATCACGCTCATGAACGGCGCCAGGCCGGTGCCGGTACCGAACAGGTACAGGTGCTTGCCCGGCAGCAGATCGCCGAGGATCAGGGTGCCGGTGGGCTTGCGGCTGACCATCAGCTCGTCGCCCGGCTGCAGGTGCTGCAGGCGCGAGGTCAGCGGGCCGTTCGGCACCTTGATGCTGAAGAACTCCAGGTGCTCCTCGTAGTTGGGGCTGGCGATGCTGTAGGCACGCATGAGCGGACGCCCCTCCACTTCCAGACCGATCATCACGAACTGGCCGTTCTCGAAGCGCAGTCCCTGATTGCGGGTGGTCTTGAAGCTGAACAGGGTATCGTTCCAGTGATGCACGCTGATCACGCGCTCGCTCACCAGGTTGCTCATGGATGACTCCTTGCAGATGCGAAAGTAAGTACGGCCGGCTGGCCGTGTTGCGCTGCATTCTATAGTCGCGCAAGATATCCGTTAAATGAATAATCAATATATTGTTAATCGGTTATATCGATATGCGTTTCACCCTCAGGCAACTGCAGGTCTTCGTCGCTATCGCCCGTCTGGAAAGCGTGTCGCGCGCCGCCGAGTCGCTGGCCCTGTCGCAGTCGGCGGCCAGCACCTCGCTCGCCGAACTGGAGCGCCACTATGACAGCCCGCTGTTCGACCGCATCGGCAAGCGCCTGACCCTCAGCGCGCTGGGCAGCCAGTTGCTGCCCAAGGCAGTGGCCCTGCTCGACCGCGCCGAGGAGATCGAGCAACTGCTGCAGGGCAAGATCGGCTTCGGCTCGCTGCAGCTGGGCGCCACCCTGACCATCGGCAACTACCTGGCCACCCTGCTGATCGGCCGCTTCATGCAGGCGCACCCCGAGTGCCGGGTACGCCTGCATGTGCAGAACACCAGCCACGTGGTGCAGGGCGTGGCCCAGCACGGCCTCGATCTCGGCCTGATCGAGGGCGACTGCCAGCATCCGGACATCGAGGTGCAGCCCTGGGTGGAGGACGAACTGGTGGTGTTCTGCGCGCCGCAGCATCTGCTTGCCCGGCGGCGCACGGCGAGCCTGGACGAGCTGGTGCGCGAGGCCTGGATACTCCGCGAGCAGGGCTCGGGCACGCGGCTGACCTTCGACCAGGGCATGCGCCATCACCCCACGCCGCTGAACATCCGCCTGGAGCTGGAGCATACCGAGGCGATCAAGCGCGCCGTGGAGTCGGGCCTGGGCATCGGCTGCATCTCGCGCCTGGCGCTGCGCGACGCCTTCCGCCGCGGCAGCCTGGTGGCGGTGGAAACCCCGGAGCTGGACCTGCGCCGCCAGTTCAGCTTCATCTGGCACAAGCAGAAATACCAGAGCAGCGCCATGCGCGAGTTCGTCGAACTGTGCCGCAGCTTCACCGCCGGCGCGCAGCGCAGCGATCAGATCCGCCTGCAGGAAATTCCCTGAGCTACGCGCCCGACGCTCAGCCGAGCAGGACGATGCCCCACACCAGGGCGATCATGGCCAGCACCACCGACTGGGCGGCGCTGCCCATGTCCTTGGCGTTCTTCGACAGCGGATGGCGCTCGAGGGAGATGCGGTCGATGGCGGCTTCCACCGCCGAGTTGAGCAGCTCGACGATCAGCGCCAGCAGGCACACCGCCACCAGCACGGCGCGCTCGCCACGGCTGACGTCGAGGAAGAAGGCCAGCGGCACCAGCACGGCGTTGAGCAGCACCAGCTGGCGGAACGCCGCCTCGCCGGCGAAAGCGGTACACAGGCCGTCCCGGGAATAGCCGGCGGCGTTGAGGATGCGCTTGAGGCCGGTGCGGCCCTTGAAGGGTGACTGCATGATGGAGCGTTCCGTTGCAAAAGACGCCAGTCTGTCATTCCCGCCTTGGCGGAAGCTTAAGAGCGGCCTCAGCTCGACGGCATCGACTCCATCTGCTGCAGCAGCAGCGCCGCCTGGGTACGGGTGCGCACGCCGAGCTTGCGGAAGATGGCGGTGACGTGGGCCTTGACCGTGGCCTCGGAGACGCTCAGTTCGTAGGCGATCTGCTTGTTGAGCAGGCCTTCGCAGACCATGGTCAGCACACGGAACTGCTGCGGGGTGAGGCTGGCCAGACCTTCGCTGGCGGCGCGCACCTCGTCGGAGAGGGCGGCGGCTTCCTCGACCTGCGGCGGCCACCAGGCGTCGCCGTCGAGCACCGCGCGGACGGCCTGCTGGATGGTTTCCAGCGGGCTGGACTTGGGAATGAAGCCGCTGGCGCCGAACTCGCGCGAGCGCTGCACCACGGCGGCCTCCTCCTGAGCGGAGACCATCACCACCGGAATGTGCGGGTACTGGCCGCGCAGCAGGACCAGCCCGGAGAAGCCGTAGGCGCCGGGCATGTTGAGGTCGAGCAGGACCAGATCCCAGTCGCGCTTCTCGTTCAGGCGCGCTTCCAGTTCGGCGATGCTGGCCACCTCCACCAGATGCGCCTCGGCCCCCAGTCCCATGCTCAACGCCTGCTGCAGGGCGCTGCGGAACAACGGGTGGTCGTCGGCAATCAGTATTTCGTAGGCGGCCATGATAAGTCCTGTTGTTGTTCTGAGCGGGCGGGGGCTCGAGCGGCGCTCAGGATGCCGAGCACACCCCGCACGGTCAAGAAAAATACCCGGAAAAGCCTCAGGGACTTGCTCGCGCGACAAGCCGAGCTCATGCAGGCTCCCCAATTCTACCCTTTCAGGGCAGAATTTCGCCTTTTTTCTGAGGTGAACCCCATGCCTGGCCAGGCCCTGCGTGCCGATCTGCTGATGCTGCTGACCGCCCTGATCTGGGGCAGCGCCTTCGTTGCCCAGCGCCTGGGCATGGACGCCATCGGCCCCTTCCTCTATTCCGGCCTGCGCTTCGCCCTCGGCGCCCTGGTGCTGCTGCCGCTGCTGCTGCGCCGCCCCGCGGGTGGTGGCGGCGAGCCGCTGAATCGCAGCCTGCTGCTCGGCGGCCTGCTGCTCGGCCTGGCGCTGACCGCCGGCATCAACCTGCAGCAGGTCGGCCTGCTGTTCACCAGCGTGACCAACTCCGGCTTCATCACCGGCCTGTACGTGATCATCGTGCCACTGCTCGGCCTGCTGCTCGGCCAGCGCGCGGGCCTGGGCATCTGGCTGGGCGCCAGCCTGGCGGTGGCCGGCATGGCGCTGCTGAGCATCGGCCCGGATTTCCGGATCGCCGCCGGCGACTGGCTGCAGCTGGCCGGCGCCCTGGTGTGGGGCGTGCACGTGCTGCTGGTCGGCGCCCTGGCCGGTCGCCACGACCCGGTGCGCATCGCCTTCCTGCAGTTCCTCACCTGCGCGCTGCTCAGCCTGCTGCTGGCCGTGCTGTTCGAGGACATCGACCTCGAGGCCATCGGCCGCGCCGGGCCGGCGATCCTCTACGGCGGCCTGGTCTCGGTGGGCATCGGCTACACCCTGCAGGTGGTGGCGCAGAAGCACGCCATCGCCTCCCATGCGGCGATCATCCTCTCCCTGGAGGCGGTGTTCGCCGCCATCGCCGGCGCCCTGCTGCTCGACGAGGCGCTGGCGCCGCGCGGCTATCTGGGCTGCGCGCTGATGCTCGCCGGCATGCTGGTCGCCCAGCTGTGGCCGCGGCGCCTGCCGGTCGTTCAGGCGCGGAACGGCAGCAGGCGCTGATGCGCCGCACTCCCCTCGTCCAGCGGCAGGTGGCGCTTGAAGCTCAGGTAGCGTTCGCTGAACACGTCGAGATAGGCATCCAGCGCCTCGGCGGCCTCGCGGTCGCCAGCCAGTTCCAGGCAGAGCGCCGCCACCTCGGCGGTGCACAGGTGCTCGCCGCGGGTCGAGCGGCGCAGCCGATAGCGCGACTGCTGCTCCGGGGTCAGGCTGAGCACCGGGAAGCGGTCCAGGTAGGGACTCTTGCGGAACATCTTGCGCGCCTCGGTCCAGGTCGCGTCGAGCAGGATGAACAGCGGGCGCCGGCCGGACTGTGGCTCGACCGTCTGCACCACCCGCTCGGGTGCGGCGTACTCGCCGGGAAACACCACGTAGGGCTGCCACTGCGGATCGTCGAGCAGCGCCAGCAGACGCGGATCCACCTCGATGCGCGACCAGCCGAAGGCGCTGTTGTCGACCAGCACGTCGGCGATCAGCCAGCCGGTGTTGCTCGGCTTGAGCGCCTCGATGTCGTGCATCAGCAGGCACACCCCGCTGCGCGCGGCCACCTGCGGGCGCCAGGCGCACATGCAGTGGCTCTGCGCCAGGCGGCAGGCGGGACAGCGCGGCATGCGCGAGCCGCGGGCGACGAAGGGCTTGGCGCTGCGGGCGAGGCGCTCGGCGCGCAGGCGGGCGACGCTGTTGCTCATCGAGCACCCCGGCAGACGGCGGTGGTCGGGGCGCGACGGGCGGATGACGGCATGGCAACTCCAAGGGCAGCGTTCCAACGGGCGCGGCAGTCTAGCAGACGCGCCCGCCGGCTCCAGCGCAGGGCGTATGATGGACGCCCTGCGAACCCGCTGCGCCAGCACGGGTCGAAGGCTCAGTTTCCCAGGAGAATCCCCATGCGCCGTATTCACGTCCTGCTGGCCGTCCTGCTGGCCGCCTCCGCCGCCCACGCCGCCTCGCTGCAGGACCACGAACTGGGCAAGCTGCTCGAGGACGTCGCCCGGCAGAGCAGCGTCGGCACTCCGCGGGCGATCAACGCCGACATCCTCGACCAGGGCTACACCACCGAGGGCAACCAGCTGATCAATCACCTCAGCGTGCGCCCCAGCCACGCCGCCGAGATGCGCAGCAATCCCGACGCCGTCCGCCAGCAGCTGCGCGCCAGCGTCTGCCGGAACCCCGGCTACCGCCAGTTGCTCGGCAAGGGCGCAGTGCTGATCTATGACTTCAGCGAGCACAGGAGCAATCGCCCGGTGACCACCGAGCGCTTCCGCGCCGCCGACTGCGGACTGAAGAAGTAATCCGGCACCACCGAGAAAGGCCCGCCCCGGCTCCGGCGGCGGGTCTTTCTCGTCAGCGCAGCACGGCAGGATCGCCCTTGCCGGCCAGCGCGGCCGCCTCGTCGGCGGTCAGCAGCGCAGTGCGCGGTACGTCCATCAGTTGCGCACAGGCGGCCACCACGTTGGCCCAGCAGGCGCGGTTGGCGAACAGCATGCCCGCCTCGTCGAGGGTGCCGCCGCGGTTGCGGTAGCCCAGTACCGCGCTCCGGCAGGCATCCGGCAGCAGCAGCCACAGGTGGCCGCGGGCCACCTCCGGGCGCATGTGGGTGAGCAGCACGCGGCGCGCCATGGCGGCAGGGAACAGCCGCTCACGCAGCGCCTCGTCGGCGACCGTCTGCTGCTCCAGCAGGTCACGGGGGGCACGGAAGCGCCCCGGTTCCTGCAGGTAGACCAGCCGGTAGGCATAGCCGGCCTCGGCCAGCCGGGCAGCGGCGCGGCGCATCTCGGCGAGCTGGTAGCTGCCGTTGGCGATCAGCAGCAGCGGCTCGCTGCCCGCCCGCTCGGCCACCACGCAGGCCCCGTCGCGAGCCAGTCGCTGCGCCTGGGCGGCGTCGAACACGCAGGGCCGCTCGCGCTTGGGCACCACCAGGCAGGCCAGCCGGCCGCGCGTCTGGTAGATCTGCGGCAGCAGCGCCAGGGTGCTGTTGTGGTCGGCCGGGAACAGCACGCGCACCGTGTCACCCATCTCCCCCAGCAGTGCCTCGCAGAAGGTGGTGTCCTGGTGCGACTGCTGGTTCTTGCCGTTCTCCCAGGTATGCGAGGTGGCAACCAGCGGCCAGCCCAGCCAGCCGGCGGGGCGACCGGCCTCCGTCTGCTGGCGGGCGAAGATCAGGGTCTGGCGCACTGCGCCGAGCATCTTCACGCAGAACGCCTCGTAGCTGGCCACCAGGTTCAGGCCGCCCTGGTTGGCCAGGCAGGCCGACACCACGGCTTCCTCGTTGAGCACGGTGATGATCCGGCCGTCCACCGCCTCGTCGTCGGCCTCCGGCACGCAGACCCGGTGCCTGAGCGCCTGCAGCACGCCGTGCAGGCGATTGCTGGCCAGCTCGTCGGGATTGCCGACGCGCGGGCGCAACTGCGGGTTGGCCGCCGTCAGGTCGACAAAGAAGCGATCGATGGCGCTCATTGGCGAGCAGTCCCGGTCGTGGAAATGCAGCTCGGGGAGCTGCGGCAGCACCGGCCGGCGTACCGCCAGCGGGTGATCGCGCTCCAGCGCGCGTCCCGGACGCAGGGCGGCGAAACAGTCCAGTGCCCGGCGCAGCTCGTCCGGCGCCACCCACAGGGCCGCGGCGCTGGCGTTGAACAAGCGGCGCGCCTCGACATCGGTATGCGGGTTGCCCGGCAGCGGCAGATTGTGCGCGGCATTCTCGCCAGCGCCGTGGAAGCCGAACCCCTTGACCGTCTCGGCGATGGCGAAAGGGATCGGCAAGGGGTACTGGAGGATGCCGCGCTGCAGCTCCTCGACCCGGTTCCCCAGATGGCGCTCCATCTCGTGCAGGGTGCAGACGAAGGCGGCCGGATCGCGGCCATCGAAGCGCAGCGGATCGAAGCCACAGCGGCGCAGGTGCTCGACGAAGGCGGCCAGTCCCTCGGCGGTGCCCAGCTCGGTGCGCTGCTCGATGCGCCGGCCGTTGGCGATCAGCACCGGCAGGGCCACGCCGCAGTCCTCGGCACGCCACCAGCGCGGCATCCAGTCGCTGCCGCGCTGCTCCTCGGCGGCGCCGTCGGAGAGGAAGGCCACCAGGGTCTCGCCCGGCAGCGGCTGGTGGGCATACTGCAGCTCGGCAAAGCCGAGGTAGCCGCCCTCGGCGATGCCCCCGGCGGTGTGCGGGGTGACGTGGCTGCCCAGCGGCACGCCGGGCAGGCCGTCGGGAGCCTGGGCGTAGCTGTAAAAGTCGGCGACCAGGCAACTCAGTCCGGCCTCGTCGTGACCATAGCGCGCCGCCTGTTCCGGGTGCAGGTTACCGGTGAGCACGTTGAGCGCCTCGATGGCCGCCACGCAGTGGCCCTGGCCCATGGCCCAGGCGCGGGTCTCGCCGGTCAGCGCATTCAACGCCAGGTAGCCGGCATAGGCCGGCACCATGTTCAGCGCCCCACCGGTATGCCCCTCCGGACGGGCCTTGAAGTCGTCGGCCTCGAGTTCGGCGCCATCCAGGCGCACCCGGCGTGCGTAGGTCATGTGCGCCACCAGCCACAGGCCGGTGCAGGTCAGGCGGTCGAGCGCCTGCAGCAGGCGATAGACGCTGGCAAGGTCCGGCTGGCAGCCGGACTGCACGAGGCGATGGGCCAGGCGGAACACCGCTGCCTGGGTGGCCGCGGTGTGCTGCAGCGGGCCACAGCCCCGAGCCCACTCGGCGAAGCTCGGCTCCGCCAGGGCATGGGCCTGCAGCTCCTCGGCGCAGGGCAAAAGCTGACTCATGGGGCAAGACTCCGGGATGGGGTTGGGAGTAGTCTAGAACCACAAGCCCCCCAGCGGCTGACTTGCATCAAGGACCCGCCCGCGCCGGCAGGCGGGCGCGACAATCGGAACCAGGAGATCACATGGCCCTTCTCACCTTCATCGGTGCCATCCAGGAAGTCACCGGATCCTGCTACCTGATCGAGACCCGCGACGGTGCCCGGGTGCTGCTGGAGTGCGGCATGCACCAAGGCCGCCGCGAGGAGGAGTCGCGCAACAGCGAACCCTTTGCCTTCGACCCGAAGAGCCTCGATGCTGTGGTGATCTCCCACGCCCACATCGACCACAGCGGCCTGCTGCCGCGTCTGGCGGCCAAGGGCTACCGCGGGCCAATCTACGCCACCGACGCGACCTGCGAGCTGCTGCAGCTGATGCTGATGGACTCGGCGCACATCCAGGAAAGCGACGCCGAGTGGGAAAACAAGTGGCGGGCACGCCTCGGCCGCGAGCCGGTGGTGCCGCTGTACACCGAGGCCGACGCCGAGCAGGCGCTCAAGCTGCGCCGCCCGGTGGTCTACGGCCAGCGGGTGGAGGTGGCGCGCGGCATCGCGGTGACCTTCCACGACGCCGGGCACATCCTCGGCTCGGCCATCGTCGAGATGGAGGTCCATGACCACCAGTTGACCCGCCGCCTGGTGTTCTCCGGCGACCTGGGCAACACCTGCACGCCGCTGATGCGCGACCCGACCCCGCTCGGCGAGGCCGACGTGGTGCTGATGGAATCGACCTACGGCGACCGCGACCACCGCTGCGACGAGGCCACCCTCGACGAACTGGCCGACATCCTCCAGCAGGCCCACCGCGACGGCGGCAACGTGCTGATCCCCGCCTTCGCCGTCGGCCGCACCCAGGATCTGATCTTCCACCTCGGCCGCTTCTACCAGCAGGGCCGCCTGCCGCAGCAGGCGGTGTTCCTCGACAGTCCGATGGCGATCCAGGCCAATGCCATCTACCACCGCTTCCACGCGCAGTTCGACCCCAAGGACCGCGAACTGCTGCGCAGCCACGACGTGACCAAGGTCGAGGACTGGCTGCCGATCCTGCGCTGCACGCCGCGGGCGGAGGACTCGATGGCGATCAACCGTATCCAGAGCGGCGCGATCATCATCGCCGGCAGCGGCATGTGCAACGGCGGACGCATCGTCCACCATCTCAAGCACAACCTGTGGCGCAAGGAGTGCCATATCGTGTTCCCCGGCTTCCAGGCCAAGGGCACCCTGGGCCGGACCATCGTCGACGGCGCACCCACCGTGCGCGTGCTGCGCCAGCGCATTGCGGTCAAGGCCCAGGTGCACACCCTGGGTGGCTTCTCGGCCCATGCCGGACAATCGCAGCTGCTCGACTGGGTGAAACACTTCGATCACCGACCGGAGCTATATTTGGTCCATGGCGAACTGGAAAAGATGAAGGTGCTGCAACAGGCACTGCACGATCGCCTGCAGTGGACTGCCAACATCCCGGAACCGGGTGAGCAGATCGCGCTGTAGCGGTCCACAACAACAAGGAGTAATCACATGCCTTATGAGTCGGATGACTACCTGTCGAGACACTTCCAGACCAGCGGCATCGATGTCGGCCTGAAGGTCGACGAACTCGTCAGCCTCAGCGTGCCCCCCGGAAGTCCCAACCAGTCGCTGTACCGCGAGATGCTGATGACCGTGGTGCGCATGGCCGAGGCCGACCGCAATCGCTGGGACGCCAAGATCATGATGCAGACGCTGCGCGAGATGGAGAACGCCTTCAGCGTCCTTGAGCAGTTCAAGCGGCGGCGCAAGGTCACGGTGTTCGGCTCGGCCCGCACCCAGCCGGACCACCCGCTCTATCTGCTGGCCCGCGACCTCGGCCGCCTGCTGGCCCACCACGAGCTGATGACCGTGACCGGCGCCGGCGGCGGCATCATGGCCGCCGCCCACGAGGGCGCGGGACTCGAGCACAGCCTCGGCTTCAACATCAGCCTGCCGTTCGAACAGCGGGCCAACGATGTGGTGCACGACACCGGCAACCTGCTGCCGTTCCACTTCTTCTTCCTGCGCAAGCTGTTCTTCGTCAAGGAGGCCGACGCCCTGGTGCTCTGCCCCGGCGGCTTCGGCACCCTCGACGAGGCGCTGGAGGTACTGACCCTGATCCAGACCGGCAAGAGCCCGATCGTGCCGGTGGTGCTGCTCGACGTGCCGGAGGGCCGCTACTGGAAGGACGCCCTGCACTTCATCCGCGAACAGCTGGAGGAGAACGGCTACATCCTGCCCAGCGACATGCACCTGCTGAAGCTGGTCACCAGCGCCGAGGAGGCGGTGGTGGAGATCACCCACTTCTACCGCAACTACCACTCCAGCCGCTGGCTCAAGGGGCTGTTCGCCATCCGCATGAACCGCCCGCTCAACGCCCATGCCCTGGCCTACCTGCACGACGAGTTCAGTGACCTGTGCCTGGAGGGTGGCTTCCATCAGCAGCCCTACTGCGAGCTGGAGCAGGACGAGCCGGAGTTCTGCAAGCTGATCCGCCTGGCCTTCCGCTTCAACGGCCGCGACCACGGCCGCCTGCGCGAACTGATCAACTTCATCAACCAGCCGGAGAACTGGCAGCGCGAGCTGCCGCGTTACAACGACTGAGCCCGCCCCAGCAAACGACAACGCCCGCACCGGTTACCCGGTGCGGGCGTTGTCTTTGGCCCGGTCCGAGCTACTCGTCGCTACCGCCGCGCAGCAGGCGATTAACCCCCTCCAGGGCAAACCCCCGCTGCAGCAGGAAGCGCCCCTGCTTGGCCCGCTCGCGGGCATCCTGCGGCAGGCCGGCGAAGCGCCGTCGCCACAGCTGGCGCAGGTTGTCCGCCCAGTCGATGCCGCTGTCGGCCAGCGCACGCTCCACGGCTGAGCGCGGCAAGCCGCGCTGGCCCAGCTCATCGCGGATGCGCAGCGGCCCATAGCCGGCGTTCGCCCGGCTGCGGATGAAGCACTCGAGGAAACGCTGGTCGCTGAGCAGGCCCTCCTCGGCCAACCGCTCGAGTTCGGCGTCGATCATCTCGCCAGCCGCGCCGCGCTGACGCAGCTTGCGGGCCAGTTCAGCGCGGCCGTGCTCGCGGCGGGCCAGCAGATCCATGGCCGCCCGCCTTACTGCGGCGGGAGTATCGAGCACCACCGGCATGCCGCCTTAGATGTCCACTTCCGCGTCGGCGTCTGCCTCGCTGGCCGTGGCTGCCTTGAGCGCCCCCGGCTGGCTGAGCAACTGCGCGCGAATGGTGCTCTCGATGGTCTCGCGCACCTCGGCATTGTCCTCGAGGAAGCGCGCGGCGTTGGCCTTGCCCTGACCGATCTTGTTGCCCTGGTAGCTGTACCAGGCACCGGACTTCTCGATCAGGCCCTGCTGCACGCCGAGATCGATGATCTCGCCGGTGCGATAGATGCCCTTGCCGTAGAGGATCTGGAACTCGGCCTGGCGGAACGGCGGGGCCATCTTGTTCTTCACCACCTTGACGCGGGTCTCGTTGCCGATCACCTCGTCGCCTTCCTTGACCGAGCCGGTACGGCGGATGTCCAGACGTACAGAGGCGTAGAACTTCAGCGCGTTGCCGCCGGTGGTGGTTTCCGGATTGCCGAACATCACCCCGATCTTCATGCGGATCTGGTTGATGAAGATCACCAGGCAGTTGGCGTTCTTGATGTTGCCGGTGATCTTGCGCAGGGCCTGGGACATCAGGCGGGCCTGCAGGCCGACGTGCTGGTCGCCCATCTCGCCCTCGATCTCCGCCTTGGGCACCAGGGCGGCCACGGAGTCGACGATGACCACGTCGACCGCATTGGAGCGCACCAGCATGTCGGTGATCTCCAGGGCCTGCTCGCCGGTGTCCGGCTGCGAAACCAGCAGGTCGTCGACGTTGACGCCGAGCTTGGCGGCGTAGTCGGGATCCAGTGCGTGCTCGGCGTCGACGAAGGCACAGGTGGCGCCCTGCTTCTGCGCCTCGGCGATCACCGACAGGGTCAGGGTGGTCTTGCCCGAGGATTCCGGGCCGTAGATCTCGACGATCCGCCCCTTGGGCAGGCCGCCGATGCCGAGGGCGATATCGAGGCCCAGCGAGCCGGTGGAGATGGCCGGCACCGCCAGCCGCTCGTGGTCGCCCATGCGCATGACCGCGCCCTTGCCGAACTGGCGCTCGATCTGTCCCAGGGCCGCGGCCAGGGCACGCTTCTTGTTCTCGTCCATTGAAGTCCTCTCGTTTCGGAGCGGCCAGCCGGCCACGATAAACTGTATAATTAGCCAGTATTATTCCATAGGGTAGGGCACCCGCCTACCCCTCGACGGGATTTTCCCCTGCCGCCAGTCGCAACAAGCCCTGCAGGGCCAGCAGCACGGTCTGCTCGCGCACCGACAGGCGGTCGCCGGCGAAGCAGCGACGACAGCTGAATACCTCGCCGCCCGCCAGCCATGCCAGCCACACGGTACCCACGGGCTTGTCCGGCGTGCCGCCGTCGGGGCCGGCGATGCCGCTGACCGCCACCGCCAGCGAGGCGCCGCTGCGCGCGCAGGCACCACGGGCCATGGCCTCGACCACCTCGCGACTGACCGCGCCCTGCATGGCGAACAGTGCTTCCGGCACGCCCAGCAGCAGGTTCTTCTGCCGGTTGGAGTAGGTGACATAGCCGACCTCGAACCACTGCGAACTGCCGGCGATGCGGGTGATGGCCTCGGCGATGCCGCCGCCGGTGCACGACTCTGCGGTGGTGACCTGCAGCTGGCGCTGGCGCAGCGCCTCGCCCAGCTCACCGGCCAGAGCGGTGATGCGATCCATGGATGTCTCCGGGGTTAAGCCTGTCGGGGCGATACCGTACACTAGACGCTTTTTCGACCTGAAGCCGGACAGCGATGAGCAACAGCGATTTTTCCGCCCACACGCCGATGATGCAGCAGTACCTGAAGATCAAGCAGCAGCATCCCGAGCAGTTGCTGTTCTACCGCATGGGCGACTTCTACGAGCTCTTCTACGCCGACGCACAGAAGGCCGCCAGGCTGCTCGACATCACCCTGACCGCGCGCGGCCAGTCGGCGGGCCAGCCGATACCGATGGCCGGCATTCCCTTCCATTCCGCCGAAGGATACCTGGCCCGCCTGGTCAAGCTGGGCGAGTCGGTGGCGATCTGTGAACAGATCGGCGATCCGGCTACCAGCAAGGGCCCCGTGGAGCGCCAGGTGGTACGCATCATCACCCCCGGCACGGTCAGCGACGAGGCCCTGCTCGACGAACGCCGCGACAACCTGCTGGGCGCCCTGCTCGGCGACGAGCGCCTGTTCGGCCTCGCCGTGCTGGACATCACCAGCGGACGCTTCAGCGTGCAGGAGATCAAGGGCTGGGAAGCGCTGCTCGCCGAGCTGGAGCGCCTCAACCCCGCCGAGCTGCTGATCCCCGACGACTGGCCGAGCGGCCTGCCGGCGGAGAAGCGCCCGGGCGTGCGCCGCCGCGCACCCTGGGACTTCGACCGCGCCACCGGCCTCAAGGCACTGTGCCAGCAGTTCGGCACCCAGGATCTCAACGGTTTCGGCTGCCAAGGACTGACCCTGGCCATAGGCGCGGCCGGCTGCCTGCTGCTGTATGCGCGCGAGACCCAGCGCAGCGCCCTGCCGCACCTGCGCAGCCTGCGCCACGAACGCCTCGACGATGCGGTGATCCTCGACGCCGCCAGTCGACGCAACCTCGAGCTGGACACCAATCTGGCCGGCGGGCGCGACAACACCCTGCAGAGCGTGGTCGATCGCTGCATGACCGCCATGGGCAGCCGCCTGCTGTGCCGCTGGCTGAACCGTCCGCTGCGCGGTCGGGCCATCCTCGAAGGCCGCCAGCAGGCCATCGGCTGCCTGCTCGACGACTACCGCTACGAGAACCTGCAGCCGCGCCTCAAGGACATCGGCGACGTCGAGCGCATCCTCGCCCGCATCGGCCTGCGCAGCGCCCGCCCACGAGACCTGGCGCGCCTGCGCGACGCCCTGGCCGCCCTTCCCGACCTGCAGCAGCACATGGCGGAGCTGGCAGCGCCACGCCTGCAGGAGCTGGCCGGCAGCATCCGCACCTACCCCGAACTGGCCGAACTGCTGGCCAGGGCGATCATCGACAACCCGCCAGCGGTGATTCGCGACGGCGGGGTGATCAAGCGCGGCTACGACGCCGAACTGGACGAGCTGCAGTTGCTCAGCGAGAACGCCGGCCAGTACCTGATGGACCTGGAGGCGCGCGAGAAGGCGCGCACCGGCCTGCCCAACCTCAAGGTCGGCTACAACCGTATCCACGGCTACTACATCGAGCTGCCGCGCGTGCAGGCCGAGCAGGCGCCGGCCGACTACATCCGCCGCCAGACCCTCAAGGGTGCCGAGCGCTTCATCACCCCCGAACTCAAGGCCTTCGAGGACAAGGCACTGTCGGCCAAGAGCCGCGCCCTGGCCCGCGAGAAGCTGCTCTACGACGAACTGATCGAAACCCTGATCGGCCAGTTGGCGCCGCTGCAGGATACCGCCGCGGCACTGGCCGAGCTGGACGTGCTGAGCAACCTGGCCGAGCGCGCCTTGAACCTCGACTTGAACTGCCCGATGTTCGTCGACGAGCCCTGCCTGCGCATCACCCAGGGTCGCCATCCGGTGGTCGAGCAGGTGCTGAGCACCCCCTTCGTCGCCAACGACGTCAGCCTAGACGACGCCACCCGCATGCTGGTCATCACCGGTCCGAACATGGGCGGCAAGTCCACCTACATGCGCCAGACCGCGTTGATCGTGCTGCTCGCCCATATCGGCAGCTATGTGCCAGCACAGGCCTGCGAGCTGTCGCTGGTCGACCGCATCTTCACCCGCATCGGCTCCAGCGACGACCTCGCCGGCGGACGCTCGACCTTCATGGTCGAGATGAGCGAGACCGCCAGCATCCTGCACAACGCCAGCGACCGCAGCCTGGTGCTGATGGACGAGGTCGGTCGCGGCACCAGCACCTTCGACGGTCTGTCGCTGGCCTGGGCCGCAGCCGAACACCTGGCCCGCCTGCGCGCCTTCACCCTGTTCGCCACCCACTACTTCGAGCTGACCGTGTTGCCGGAGAGCGAACCGGTGGTGGCCAACGTGCATCTGGACGCTGCCGAGCACAAGGAGCGCATCGTGTTCCTCCACCACGTGCTACCGGGACCGGCCAGCCAGAGCTACGGTCTGGCGGTCGCGCAACTGGCCGGGGTGCCGGATCCGGTGATCACCCGCGCCCGCGAACACCTGGCCCGCCTCGAGCAGACCAGTCTGCCCCACGAGCCGGCAGCCGCTCCCAGCAAGAGGGCGCGCAAGGATGTACCTATCCAACCCGATCTGTTCGCCATGCAGCCCCATCCGCTGCTGGAAAAACTCGAGCAGCTCAGCCCGGATGACCTGACCCCGCGTCAGGCCCTTGAGCTGATATATGCTTGGAAGACCCAGATATAACGAAGCAGATACCGAGCTGCTAGAATCCCGCGCGCCATGCCGTGGCTGGCGCCTGCCCGTCTGAGGAGATAAAAGAATATGACCTTCGTCGTTACCGACAACTGCATCAAGTGCAAGTACACCGACTGCGTGGAAGTCTGCCCGGTGGACTGCTTCTACGAAGGCCCGAACTTCCTGGTGATCCACCCGGACGAGTGCATCGATTGCGCGCTGTGTGAGCCCGAGTGCCCGGCCCAAGCCATCTTCTCCGAAGACGAGGTGCCGGAAGACCAGCAAGAGTTCATCGAGCTGAACCGCGACCTCGCAGAAGTCTGGCCGAACATCACCGAGAAGAAGGACGCCCTGTCCGATGCCGAAGAGTGGGATGGCGTGAAGGACAAGCTGCAGTATCTGGAGCGCTGAGCCAGCGAGCCTCCGCTGCCAGCCAAGCCCCGACCTGTTCGGGGCTTTTTTACGCCTGCAGGAAAGGTCGTCGCACCTTCCTGGCCGAGCAGGCCGGAAACCTCAAGCGCTTGAGCGACTCGACTTTTTCCAGCCACGAATGACGAAACCCCGACCAGCGTGGCTGGTCGGGGTTTCTGTGTAGGTGCTTGACGATGACCTACTCTCACATGGGGAAG
>NZ_SSTC01000235.1 GCF_004801855.1 Pseudomonas sp. A-1
TCGTCGAAGCACTCGGCGAGGATGGCCAGGCCCTTGTCCAGCTGGGCGTCCGGGATGGTGATCGGCATCAGGAAGCGGATGACGTTGTAGTAGGTGCCGCAGGACAGCAGGATCAGGCCCTTGTCGCGGGCGCGGGCGACGATCTTGCCGACCAGTTCGGCGGCTGGCTTGTGCACGTCGCCGTCCTCGAACAGCTCGATGGCGACCATCGAACCCAGGCCGCGCACGTCGCCGATGACCTTGTGCTTGGCCTGGATCTCGCGCAGGCCGGCCTTCAGGCGCTCGCCGACGGCCTGGGAGCGCTCCAGCAGGTTCTCCTCGTCGAACACCTCGAGCACGGCCAGGGCCGCGGCGCAGGCGATCGGGCTGCCGGCGTAGGTGCCGCCCAGGCCGCCGGGGGCGACGGCGTCCATGATTTCCGCCTTGCCGCACACGCCGGAGATCGGGAAGCCACCGCCCACCGACTTGGCGAAGGTGGTCAGGTCCGGGACGATGCCCAGCTGCTCGGTGGCGAAGAAGGTGCCGGTGCGGCCGGCGCCGGTCTGCACCTCGTCGGCGATCAGCAGGATGCCGTGCTGGTCGCACAGGGCGCGCAGGCGCTGCATGAAGGCC
>NZ_SSTC01000236.1 GCF_004801855.1 Pseudomonas sp. A-1
ACCGCCTCGAGGTCGGCGTTGAGCACGCTGCCATCCTGGTTGTACAGCTCGTAGGCGCTGGCCGGGACGGCGGCCAGCGCGGCGAAGGCGCTCGCCAGCGCCAGGGCGAGCGGCGCGCGGCGCGATCCGTGTCGGGTGGAAATCATCGGGGGCAGACTCCGTTGTTCTTCTGGGTCGGTGCCGGCTACGGGCGGCCGGCGTCGGTGACATTAATCCCATGCCCGCCGACCGGCGGTCTTGTGCCTGACTGCCAAGCGATTGCCCCTGACTGCCAACTCATGGCGCCGCCTGCCGCGACTCGAGCAGGATGCGCTGGTGCAGGCGCCGGTAGGCGGCCTCCTGAGGCTGCAGGCGCAGCAGCCGCTCGCTGTAGCCGAGCGCCAGCGGATAGCGCCCGGCGCGGTAGTTGAGATGGGCCAGCGCGTAGAGCAGCTCGCGATCCTCGCCGGCCAGGTCGAGGCCGCTCTGCAGCGCGGCGCTGGCCTCGTCGATGCGTCCCAGCCGGCCGAGCAGCAGGCCGAGGTTGTAGTGGACGCGCGCCCGCTGCGGCGCGGCCTCGGCGGCGCGGCGCAGCCAGTCGGCCGCCTCCGCGCCCTGG
>NZ_SSTC01000237.1 GCF_004801855.1 Pseudomonas sp. A-1
GGCGGCGGCAAAAACTGAGTGCAACACCTGACCTTTCCGGTACGGTGTTGCCATGTCTTACCACGAACTCAGCATTGAAGAGCGCTCCAACATCCAGGTCGGTCTGCTGCGCGGCATGAGCCAGCGGGCCATTGCCCGAATGCTCAACCGCAGCCCCTCGACGATCAGTCGCGAGATCCGCCGTAACCGCAGTACTCAGGGCGACTACATCACCCAGCATGCCCAGCGAGCGATGCGTGAACGCCGCATGTCCTGCCGGCCCCGGCAAAAGCTGGTGCCCGGCAACGAGCTGTTCGAGCTGGTCGTCCACCTGCTGCGAAAACGCTTTTCTCCCGAGCAGATTGCCGGCAAGCTCCGCGCCATGGAATTTCCAAACTTCGAAGACGCCTACGTCTGCCGCGAAACGATCTACAACGCGATCTACGCCTTGCCGGTCGGCGAGCTGCGCAAGGAGCTGATCATCTGCCTGCGGCAAGGCAAAACCACCCGCCGTCCGCGCTCTGGCGGGGTAGATCGACGTGGTCAGATCCCCGACATGGTCAGCATCCACGTGCGCCCACCGGAGATCGAGGATCGCGTGATGCCCGGCCA
>NZ_SSTC01000238.1 GCF_004801855.1 Pseudomonas sp. A-1
AGGGCCAGGCGCGGGCGCTCGAGCTCGGCGGCGGCAGCCGGCCCGGCGCCGGCCAGGGCGGCGAGCTGATGGCGGCTGAGGGCGATGGCCTCTTGCGCCAGGTCGAGCTGGCGGTGCGCCTCCGGCAGCGGCGCCTCGGCCTCGGCGATCTCCTGCTCGGTGCCCAGGCCGATGCGCTTGCGCTCGCGGGCCAGCGCCAGCAGCTCCTCGCGCTGGTGCAGCTCGGCCCGGGCGATGTCCAGCTCGGCATGCTGGCGGGCCAGGCGGATGTAGGCGCGCACCACGCTGCCCTGCAGCGCCAGCGCGGCGGCGCGCTGCTCGGTAGCGGCGAGCCGCGCCCGGCTCAGCGCCTGCTCGCGCTGGCTGCGCAGGCGGCCCCAGAGGTCGAGGTCGTAGCTCAGGGCGAAGGCGGCGGTATTGTTCCAGGTGCTGGTGTCAGCCAGCGGGCCGGGGCCGTAGAAGTTGTCGGTCGGCCAGCGCTTGCGCTGCATGGCGGCATCCAGGCCGACCTGCGGCGCCTGCGCGGCCGCCGCGACGCCGGCCAGCGCCTCGGCCTGGCGCAGGCGCGCGGCG
>NZ_SSTC01000239.1 GCF_004801855.1 Pseudomonas sp. A-1
CTGGGCGGCCAGCCGCTCGGCCAGCACCTGCTGCTGCAGGCGCCGCTGGGCGAACACCCCGCCCTGCGCGGCCAGCGCCTCGCGGGCATCGCTCAGCCCGCGCTCGTGGGCCTCGCGCGCCAGCTCGACGCGCCGCTCGGCGGTGGCCAGCCCCTGGGCGACGAAGCCCTCCTGCTCGTGCAGCGAGTGCAGGCGCACCAGCAGGTCGGCGACCCCCTTGAGCGCCTGCACCAGGGTGCGGTTGTACTGCTCGACCGCCAGGTCGTAGCCGGTCGTCTCGGCGCCGAGCCGGCCGCGCCGTGCGCCGCCGTCGAAGATCGGCAGGCTGAGCGCCGGGCCGAGTCCCCAACTCAGCTTGTCGTGGCGCAGGAAATCCAGCGCGCCGCCCTGGGTGGCGGCGCGGCCGAAACTGCCGAGCAGGTCGACGTTGGGATAGAAGTCGGCCCTGGCCACCTCGATGCCGCGCGCCGCCGCCGCCACCTGCCAGCGGCTGGCGACCACGTCGGGGCGCCGGCCGAGCAGCTCCAGCGGCAGCGCGCTGGGCAGTTGCGCCGCCGCGTGCAGGGCCAGGCG
>NZ_SSTC01000240.1 GCF_004801855.1 Pseudomonas sp. A-1
CTCGACCTCGCCGCCGCGCACGCGCAGCACCTCGGCGCGCCCGCCGGCGACCGCGCGCAGGGCGTCGTTGGCGATCACCAGGGCGCGCTCGCGGCGCGCGGTCTCGATGCTTACCGAGACGGTCATGCCCTGGCGCAGGAAGCCGGCCGGCTCGGCCAGCTCGAGGTGCACGTCGAGGGTGCCGCGCGCCGGGTCGACCGCCGGGGCCAGCCAGGCGACCCGCGCGGCCAGCACCCGCTCGGGAAAGGCGTCGGCGATCACCTGCGCGCGCTGGCCGAGGGCGAGCGGGGCGAGGCTCTTCTCGTCCAGCGGCAGGAGGATCTCCTGGCTGCCCCGGCGGGCGATTTCCAGCAGGGTATCGCCCGGGCGCACCAGGTCGCCGGGCTCGACGTTGCGGGTCTGCACGCTGCCTTCGACCTGGGCGTGGATCTTCGTCCTGGCCAGCGCGCTGCGCGCCTGTTCCACGCGCTGGCGTGCCTGCTGCTCGGCGCTGCCACCCTCGGCCAGGGCGGCGGCGGCTAGCTGCGCGCGGTCGCGGGCGGCGCGCGCGGCCACCTCGGCGTGGC
>NZ_SSTC01000241.1 GCF_004801855.1 Pseudomonas sp. A-1
CCTGACACCGGCGCCGCGGCGGCGACCACCGCCACGCTGCAGCCGGCCGGCTACACGCCCGCCCCGCCGCTGGCGCCCGCCGGGGAAGCCGAGACGCCCGCCGCACCGCTCGCCGGCAAGGCAGCGGACGACACCCTGTGGATCCACGACGACCTGGACCTGGACAACCTCGACCTCGACGAGGAACTGGCCAGGCTGGAGCTCGACGGGCTCGAGCTGAGCAGCGAGTTCCGCGACCTGCAACCCACCCATGCCCCCTTCGGCCCGGCCCAGGACAGCAAACCCGATCCCCACGACGAGAGCTGGGTGGAAGCCCTGCTCAACGAGCCCGTCGTCCCGGCCGCTCCCGCCGCTCCGCCGGCCGGCGCCGCGCCGCGACTGATCGACGAGCCGCCGCTGGAGCTGGAGGACGTCGACCCCGACTTCCCCGAGCTCGACGACGACGCCGAGGAAGCCGAGCGCCACGCCCCCGGCGCCCTGGTCGCCGAGCGCGACGAGCCCATTTCGGTCAGCGCCGCCGCCGCCAGCCTGGCCGCCGCCGGCACCGCCGCAGCGGCCGCCACCG
>NZ_SSTC01000242.1 GCF_004801855.1 Pseudomonas sp. A-1
TGGCCCGCGACAGCCGCAGCGCCCGCCTCGGCCCGGCGCTGACCCTGCTGCTCGCCCGCGCCGGCCTGCAGCGCTGGGCGCTCGGTCTGCTCAGCCACGGCCTCTGGCTGCTCGCCCTGCTCGCCGCGCTGGCGGTGCTGCTGGCCCTGCTCGCCAGCCGCCGCTACGGCTTCGTCTGGGAGACCACCCTGCTGCCGGCGGACGGCTTCGCCGCGCTGATCCATGCCCTCGGCGCCCTGCCCGCCCTGCTCGGCTTCCCGCAGCCGGATCTCGAGCTGCTGCGTGCCAGCGGCGAGGCGGTGGTCGGCGGCGAGGCGGCGCGGCAGACCTGGGCGGCCTGGCTGCTCGGCGTCTTCGCGGTCTACGGCCTGCTGCCGCGCGCGCTGCTCGCCCTGCTCTGCCTGTGGTGCTGGCGGCGCGGTCTCGCCCGCCTCGACCTGGACCTCGCCCAGCCCGGCTACAGCCGCCTGCGCGAGCGCCTGCTGCCGTCCAGCGAGCGTCTCGGCGTCGGCGATCCGGCGCCGGCGCAGCTGCACCAGCCGCGCGCCGGTCACGCCGAAC
>NZ_SSTC01000243.1 GCF_004801855.1 Pseudomonas sp. A-1
ACTGGACCATCGGCCACGTGCATGCCGGCGCCCTCGGCTGGGTCGCCATGGTGTCGATCGGCTCGCTGTACCACCTGATCCCGAAGGTGTTCGGCCGCAATGAAATGCACAGCATCGCCCTGATCAACACCCACTTCTGGCTGGCCACCATCGGCACCGTGCTGTACATCGCCTCCATGTGGGTCAACGGCATCACCCAGGGCCTGATGTGGCGCGCGGTCAACGAGGACGGCACCCTGACCTACTCCTTCGTCGAGGCGCTGGAAGCCAGCCACCCGGGCTTCCTGGTGCGCATGATCGGCGGCGCCTTCTTCCTCTTCGGCATGGTGCTGATGGCCTACAACGTGTGGCGCACCGTTCGCGTCGCCAAGGCCGCTGAAATGAGCGCTGCCGAGCAGTTCGTGGTTCAAGGAGCCCACTGATGAACAAGCACGAAATCATCGAGAAGAACATTGGCCTGATGGCGCTGCTGATGGTGCTCGCCGTCAGCATCGGCGGCCTGACCCAGATCGTGCCGCTGTTCTTCCAGGACGTGGTCAACGAGCCGGTGGAAGGC
>NZ_SSTC01000244.1 GCF_004801855.1 Pseudomonas sp. A-1
ACTGGACCATCGGCCACGTGCATGCCGGCGCCCTCGGCTGGGTCGCCATGGTGTCGATCGGCTCGCTGTACCACCTGCTGCCGAAGGTGTTCGGCCGCAAGGAAATGCACAGCATCGGCCTGATCAACGCCCACTTCTGGCTGGCCACCATCGGCACCGTGCTGTACATCGCCTCCATGTGGGTCAACGGCATCACCCAGGGCCTGATGTGGCGCGCGGTCAACGAGGACGGCACCCTGACCTACTCCTTCGTCGAGGCGCTGGAAGCCAGCCACCCGGGCTTCCTGGTGCGCATGATCGGCGGCGCCTTCTTCCTGACCGGCATGCTGCTGATGGCCTACAACACCTGGCGCACCGTGCGCGTGGCCAAGGCCGCTGAAATGGCCGCCGCCGAGAAGTTCGTGGTTCAAGGAGCCCACTGATGAAGAATCATGACATTGTCGAGAAGAACATCGGCCTGATGGCGCTGCTGATGGTCATCGCCGTCAGCATCGGCGGCCTGACCCAGATCGTGCCGCTGTTCTTCCAGGACGTGGTCAACGAGCCGGTGGAAGGC
>NZ_SSTC01000026.1 GCF_004801855.1 Pseudomonas sp. A-1
TCGGCATCGGCGAAAGACAGCTGCTTCATGCAAGGGAACTCCAGAGGGGCTGGCGGGCCATTTCACCAGATCGGGAAGTGTTTTTCAGACCTTCCCTAGACGCCTAACAAAAAACAGACACCAATTGGTGCATAACACCCCGAACGGGACTGATGGATAAAACTCCGCCAGAGAAACGGAAAACCGCTCTGAGACGCAGCTTTGACAAGAGTGATGGTGGTGAAGGTAGGTTATGCACCATGGCGCCAAGTCCCTTTGTGTGCGCTGATGACAGGTGCCGAGAGTAGCGCGGGGCGCAAGTGCAACACAACCTGAGGAAGTCCCCGCCCATGGCCACGGACGGGGACGAGAGAGAAAGCGCCCTACCCCACCCGCACCTGCGGATTGACCCTGTGCCGCGGCGTGCCGCCGAGCAGCGCGCGCTCCAGGTTGTCCAGCGCCAGCTCGGCCATCGCCTGGCGCGTCTCGTGGGTGGCCGAACCCACGTGCGGCAGGGTCACCACGTTGGACAGGGCGAACAGCGGCGACTCGCGCAGCGGCTCCTTCTCGTAGACGTCGAGGCCTGCGGCGCGGATCTGGCCGTTCTGCAGCGCCTCGATCAGCGCTGCCTCGTCGACCACCGGGCCGCGGGCGACGTTGACCAGGATGGCGCCCGGCTTCATCAGCGCCAGCTCGCGGCGGCCGATCAGCTGGCGGGTCGCGGCGCTGAGCGGCACCACCAGCACCACGAAGTCGGCCTCGCCGAGCAGCTCGTCGAAGCCGCAGTAGCGCGCGCCCAGTTCCTGCTCCAGTTGCGGCTTGCGGCTGTTGCCGCTGTACAGCACCTCCATGTTGAAGCCGAAGCGGCCGCGGCGGGCGATGGCCGCGCCGATGTTGCCGAGGCCGAGGATGCCCAGGGTCTTGCCGTGCACGTCGCTGCCGAACTGCGCCGGGCCGACCGGGGCCTGCCAGTGGCCGGCCTTGACCCAGGCGTCCAGCTCCGGAACCCGCCGCGCGGCGGACATCAGCAGGGTGAAGCCGAGGTCGGCGGTGGTCTCGGTGAGCACGTCCGGGGTGTTGGTGAGCAGGATGCCGCGCTCGTTCAGATAGGCGAGGTCGTAGTTGTCGTAGCCCACCGAGATGGTCGAGACGACCTCCAGCTGGCCGGCGCGTTCTAGCTGGGCGCGGCCGAACGGCCGGCCGACGCCGAGCAGGCCGTGGGCCTCGGGCAGCGCCGCGGCGTACTGGGCTTCGATGTCGCCGGCCGGGTCGAGCAGGGTGACGTTGAAGTTGTGCCGCAAGCGTTCCTGGTGTTCGGGGCTGAGGCGGCTGAAGACGAAGACGTTCTTGCTCATGGCGTTCCTGCGCGGCTGATCCGGGGAAACAAGGCAGCAAGGATTGCCCGGATACGGCGGCCGGTCCAGCCCCGCCGCATCCGGGAGCGCCGGAGCGGTCCTGCGCAGTGCGGTGGCCTGCCGGCGCCGCCCTGCGCCGGTTTCGGTTCCGGGCTGGACTCAGCCGGCCTTCTTCAGGCCCAGCTTGTCGGCGTCGGTCAGCGGGCTGCGCGCCTCGGGGCTGGGCTTGATGGCGCGGCTGGTTTCGCCGCTGACCGACACCGGGATCTCGCCGTGTACGGTGGTGCGGCGCACCACGCGGCGGGCGTTGCCGTAGTCGTCGACGGCGATATGCTGGGTGACGCGGTTGTCCCATACCGCCAGGTCGCCCTTGCTCCAGCGCCAGCGCACGATGTTCTCCAGCTTGACGATGTGCGCCTGGAACAGCTCGAGCAGCGTGCGCGAGTCGCGCGAGCTGAGGCCGACGATCTTCTGCGCGAAGTGGCCGAGCAGCAGCGCCTTCTCGCCGGTTTCCGGATGCACGCGCACCAGCGGGTGCTCGGTCTCGTAGTAGACCGAGGTGAAGTCCTCGCGGAAGCGCAGGTGCTGCTCGACCCCGGCCAGCTCCTTGGGCGAGGCATAGTCGTAGACGTTGGTGTGGCGGGCCCACAGGCTGTCGGCCAGCTGCTTGAGCGGCGCCGGCAGTTCCTCGTAGGCGGTCACCGCATTGGCGAACACGGTGTCGCCGCCGAACTCGGGGACCACCTCGCCGCGCAGCAGGGTGATCTTCGGATAGTCGGCGAGGAAGGTGATGTCGGCGTGCCAGGAGTTGGCGCGCGAGCGCTCGGAGTCCACCTCGAGGATGCCGGCGGTGTTGGCCGCGGTATGCGCGGTGGGGTGCACCGAAAGGTCGCCGAAGCGGCGGCCGAAGGCTTCCTGCTCCGCGTCGCTGAGGTGCTGTTCGGGGAAGAACAGCGCCTTGTGCTTGAGCAGCGCCTGGTAGAGCTCGGCGAACTGCGCGTCGCTGAGGTCGGTGACGCGCACGCCCTTGACGGTGGCGCCGATGCGGCCGGTGATGGGTTGGATGCTGAGGCTCATGTCGGTTCTCCCTGGCGGTGATGCCCGCCGATCTCGTTGGCAAAGCGAAGGTTGTCTGTCAGGTTTCAGCCGGCGGCGCGTTGCTGGCGCTGCCGGACGTACTGGTTTTCCGGCCGGGCCAGGCCGAAGTGCTCGCGCAGGGTGGTGCCGGCGTACTCGGTGCGGAACAGCCCGCGGCGGCGCAGCTCCGGCACCACCAGCTCGATGAAGTCCTCGAGGCCGCCCGGCAGCCACGGCGGCATGACGTTGAAGCCGTCGGCGGCGCCGTTCTCGAACCACAGCTGGATCTGGTCGGCGACCTGTTCGGCAGTGCCGACCACCGTCCAGTGGCCGCGGGCGCCGGCGATGCGCAGGTACAGCTCGCGGATGCTCAGGTTGTCGCGCGCGGCCAGATCGAGCAGCAGCGCCTGGCGGCTCTTGCCGCCGTTGGTTTCCGGCAGGTCCTGCGGCACCGGGCCATCGAGGTCGTAGCCGGACAGGTCGGCGCCGATCATTCCCGACAGCAGCGACAGGCCGACCTGCGGGTGGATCAGCTCCTGCAGCTGCCGGTACTTGGCCTGGGCCTCTTCCTCGGTATGGCCGACGATGGCGAGGATGCCGGGGAGGATCTTCAGCTCCTGCGGGCTCCGGCCGTACCTGGCCAGGCGGCCCTTGACGTCGGCATAGAAGGCCTGCGCGCTTTCCAGGCTCTGGTGGGCGGTGAAGATCGCCTCGGCGGTGCGCGCGGCGATCTCCTTGCCGGCGTCGGAGGAACCGGCCTGCACCAGCACCGGGTAGCCCTGCGGCGAGCGCGCCACGTTGAGCGGCCCCTTGACCTGGAAGTGCTTGCCCCGGTGATCGAGCACGTGCAGCCTGGCCGGATCGAAGAACTGGCCGCTGGCCTTGTCGCGGACGAAGGCATCGTCCTCCCAGCTGTCCCACAGGCCCTTGACCACGTCGAGGAACTCGCCGGCGCGCTCATAGCGCAGGGCATGCTCGAGGTGCTCGTCGCGGTTGAAGTTCTGCGCCTCGGCCAGGGTGTTGGAAGTCACCTGGTTCCAGCCGGCGCGGCCATTGGAGATCCAGTCCAGCGAGGCGAACTTGCGCGCCAGGTGGTAGGGCTCGTTGAAGCTGGTGCTGACCGTGCCGATCAGGCCGATGCGCTCGGTCACCGCGGCCAGCGCCGACAGCAGGGTGAAGGGCTCGAGGAAGGAGGCCCGCGCATTGCGCGATGCCGCCTCCAGGCTGCCGCTGCCGAAATTGGCCGCCACGCCGTCGGCGACGAACACGGCATCGAACTTGGCGGCTTCGGCCAGCCGGGCGACCCGCAGGTACTCCCGGAAGTCCACCTCGGCGCCGGCCGGCACGTCCGGGTGACGCCAGGCGGCGATGTGATGGCCGGTGGCCATCAGGAAGGCATTCAGACTCAATTGACGCTGGCTCATGGGGCTCCCTGTCGGTCGAGAAGGTTCGGATTGCCGCCCGTTACGGCGCTGACAGGATGATTGCAGCAAGCGTGCCAATTGCATGAAGCCCGCATATTCAGCGCCTTTGCCGGCCTTTTGCTGTGCAACTGTTGGATTTTGCGCAGCACAGGCCGCGTTCTGCCGATTTTTCGCCAGCAGTGCGGGCAACAGCTCACAGTCAAAAACTGGAATATAGGAAGTAAATTTGATTATTTTTAAATATAAGCATGTGCCGCTACAGTCCTGCCGGATCGAGAACCCGTAGCAAGCGAGGCCGCCATGAACGCACCCGTCCTGACTCTGGCTCCCCATGAGAACAGCCGCGAGGAAATCCGGGCCAAGGCGCTGCTGTTCGCCGACATCCGCTCCCAGCAGCTGCTGGAACAGGCCGAGCTGGTCGCCGCCAGCCCCGTGCCCGTGCTGATCCACGGCGAAACCGGCACCGGCAAGGAACTGCTGGCCCGTCACCTGCACAAGCGCAGCGGCCGCAAGGGGCCGTTCGTGGCGGTGAACGGCGCGGCGATCAACGAAAGCCTGGCCGAGAGCGAATTCTTCGGCCACGAGGCCGGCGCCTTCACCGGCGCCAACGGCCGCCGCGAGGGCTGGTTCGAGGCCGCCCAGGGCGGCACGCTGTTCCTCGACGAGATCGGCGACCTGCCGCTGGCGCTGCAGGTCAAGCTGCTGCGCGTGCTGCAGGAGCGCGAGGTGGTGCGCGTTGGCGGACGCAAGCCGATCCCCATCGACGTGCGCATCGTCACCGCCACCCACGTCGACCTGCAGTCGGCGATCACCGCCGGGCGCTTCCGCGAAGATCTCTACTACCGGCTGAACATAGTCACCCTGCGCATCCCGCCGCTGCGCGACCGGCCCGGCGACATCCTGCCGCTGGCCCGGCACTTCCTCGGCCAGTTCGCCCGCGAACACGCCCGCCCGCTGCCCGAGCTGAACGCCGACGCCGTGCAGCGCCTGCTGGCGCACAGCTGGCCCGGCAACATCCGCGAGCTGGAGAACACCCTGCTGTCCGCCGCCCTGCTGGCCGGCGGGCCGCTGATCGAGGGACGCCACCTGCAGTTCAGCCGCCGGGCTGCGCCTGCCCCGGCCCCGACCACGACCGCTGGTGCGCCGGCTAATAATGCGGGCGCGCCGACCGACCCGCTCTGGCAGGGCATCCGCCAGCAGCTGCAGGAGCTGCTCGACCACGAGCACCCGGAGCTGCTGGCGCGCTGGGAGGAACTGCTGGTCGAGACCACCCTCGCCCGCCACCACTTCAACCAGGTGCACAGCGCCGATCGCCTGGGCATCAGCCGCCACGCCTTGCGGACCCTGATGAAGCGCTACGACCTGCTGCCACCACCGGCCGGCGCGCGCTACGGCAACGCCGGCTGAGGTCCGTTGCAGGGCGGCTCTCCGCCCGCCCGCGCTGGCGGGCGGGCTTCTGCGTGCTATCTGCTGCTGCGCCTGCTGCTGGCCTCGGGGCCGGTGCCCAGCCTGTCCAACCTGGCGGCGTCCCGAGCGCGGCGCTGCGGACTTTCCAACAGTTCGCTGCCGGCGCTGCGCAATTCGCCACAGCCTCGCCGAGCGCCGCGCCGCACGGCGCACCGTCGCCCGACCGGCGCCCTCCGCTCGCCAGCGGCAGAGCGCGCCAAACGGCCGCTTGCCGGCCTGTTATGTCGTTATGGCATTTTAATTTAACGATTTGAAAGACTTTGGCATAACACCTGCAACCACCCTTCCTGTACTCGCCGCGTCGCCATCCGGAGCTCCGGCAAGCCCCCTTCGACGGAAACAGGAAGTCCCCCATGAAACGCAAACTGCTGCTCCCCCTCGTCGCCGCCCTCGGCGCCAGCTGGTTCGGCGCCGCGCTCGCCGCCGAGCAACCCCAGGTGATCCGCTTCGGCCTGGCCACCGTCGGCAAGGGCGGCATTCCCTTCGCCTCCTCCAGCGTGACCAGCCTGGCCCACCAGCGCCAGGCCATCGAGAAGGAACTGGAAGCCGACGGCATCAAGGTCGAGTGGACCTACTTCAAGGGCGCCGGCCCGGCGGTCAACGAGGCGCTGGCCAACAAGCAGCTCGATTTCGCCTGGCAGGGCGACCTGCCGGCGGTGATCGGCAAGGCCGGCGGCCTCAACACCAGACTGATCGCCGCCGACGGCCTGCTCGCCTCCAACTACCTGGTGGTGCCGGCCGATTCGCCGGCCAGGAGCCTGGAGGACCTCAAGGGCAAGAAGGTGGCGCAGTTCAAGGGCACCAACCTGCAGCTGGCCACCGCGCGCACCCTCAAGCGCGAAGGCCTGCAGGACCGCGACTTCCGCACCATCAACATGGACTTCCCCACCGCCGCCGCGGCGCTGGCCTCCAGGGACATCGACGGCGCCTGGCTGTCGTCCACCGCCTTCGAGCTGCAGAAGAACGGCGTCGGCCGGATCATCTACGACACCCGCGCGGTGGACGCCCGCCTGACCCGCCAGACCCACGTGCTGGTCGACGGTGACTTCGAGCAAAAGCATCCGGAGATCGTGCAGAAGGTGGTCAACGGCCTGGTGAAGACCGCCGCCTGGGTGTCGGCGCCGGAAAACGAGGACGCGGCGTTCGAGCTGTGGGCCAAGTCCGGCACCCCGGTCGACTCGCTGCGCGCCGAGCAGGGCGACCTGCAACTGGTGCGCCGCTACTCGCCGCGTCTGGACGAGTTCTTCGTCGACCGCTACCGCGCCACCGTCGCCGAATCCAAGGAGCTGGGCCTGCTGCGCGGTGACGTCAACGTGGCCGGCTGGGTCGAGCCCAAGTACGTCGACACCGCCATCGAGCAGTTGGGCCTGCAGAAGCTGTGGCCGGTGTACGACGCCGCCAACCAGCCGCTGAACCAGTGAGCCGCGCATGACCACGACCACCGCCGGACTGGCGCACGGGCGCACCCTGGCCAGCTTCATCCTGCTGGCCACCCTGGCCGGCATCGGCGTCGGCCTGGCCAAGGTGACCACCGCGCTGTACGCCATCGACCTGCAGGCCTCGCCGCTGCAGCTGGGGCTGATCGCCGGGGCGCAGACCGCCGGCCTGCTGCTCACCAGCCTGCCGTGCGGCGTGCTGGTCGAGCGCCTCGGCCCGCTGCGCCTGTTCGTCCTCGGCAGCCTGCTGGCCGGCGCCGTCTACCAGTTGGTGCCGCTGGTGCCGCACCCGCTGTACCTGCTGGCGCTGACCCTGCTGGTAGGGCTGTGCATGCCATGCCGCTTCGTCTCGCTGAACACCGTGTTCATGCAGCAGCTGGCACAGATGGGCGAGGCGCGCGCCGGCTGGTTCCGCGGCTCGCAGATGATCGGCCTGCTGCTGATCGGCCCGACCCTGGCGGCGCTGCTGGTCGACTGGCGCGGTACGGCCGGCAGCTGGGGCCTGATCGGTCTGGCCTTTGCGCTGCCGGTGCTGCTGGCACCGCTGGTGCTGCGCATCTATCCAGCGCAGCGGCGCAGCGCCGAGCGCCTCAGCCTGGCTGCGCTCGGCCGCCAGTTCGGCCTGCTGCGCGGCGATGCCCAGCTGCGCGGCAACTGCCTGCTGGATTTCTGCGTGCAGGCGGCGGCGATGTACTTCGCCTTCTTCATCGTCGCCATCACCGTGCAGGACTACGGCTGGTCGGCGCAGCAGGCCGCCACCCTGCTCAGCGGCCACGGCCTGGCGTTCATCCTCGCGCTGTTCCTGCTCGGCCGGGTGTTCGGCGCGCGCAGCCGCAGCGGTTTCGTCGCCAGTCTGCTGCTGTGCAGCGCCGCGCTGGCGACCCTCGGCCTCGGCCAGAGCGCGCCGCTGCTGTGGGCCGGCGCCCTGCTGCTGGGCGCGAGCCTGGGCATGCTGCAGGTGGCCACCCTGTCCAGCTACGCGCGCAGCGGCCTGCGCCTCGGCCACGGCCGGGTCGCCGGGCTGGCCGCGCTGGTCGGGCCGGCCGGCAGCATGAGCGGCTGCCTGCTCGGTGGCCTGCTCGGCGCCCGCTTCGGCCTGCAACCGCTGTTCCTGCTGTTCATCCTGCCGTTCGCCGGCTTCCTGCTGCGCCAGCTGCGCGGCCCGCTACCCGATCTTTCCGCCCGGAGGACTTCCCCATGAGCACAACCCGAGTCGCGGCGGCGCCGCGTTCGTTGCCCCACTGGCGCTGGCCGGACCTGGCCCGCCCGCTCAACTGGCTGGGCGTCAAGGCCAGTGCCCTGCTGCTGCCGGTCGCCCTGCTGCTGCTGTGGCACACCGCGGTGGCCCGCGACTGGGTGTCGGCACAGATCCTGCCGCCGCCGGCGCTGGTCCTGCAGACCTTCCTCGACCTGCTGCGCAGCGGCGACCTGTGGTTCGAGCTGTCGATCAGCCTGCAGCGGGTGCTGGTCGGCTCGCTGCTCGGCGGTCTGGCCGGCCTCGCCCTCGGCCTGCTGATGGGCCTGTCGCGCCAGGTCGAGGCCTACCTGTGGCCGCTGTTCCAGGCCATCGCCCAGGTGCCGGTGCTCGGCTGGATTCCGCTGCTGATGATGCTGGTCGGCATCGACGAGGGGCTCAAGTACCTGGTGATCGCCAAGGCGGTGCTGGTGCCGATGACCATCAACACCTTCGCCGGCATCCGCAACATTCCGCACAGCTACCTGGAAGTGGCGCAGGTGTACCGCCTCACCCTGCTGCAGCGCCTGCGCCGGGTGATCCTGCCAGCGGCGCTGCCGAGCATCTTCACCGGCGTGCGCTTCGCCCTGACTAAGGGCTGGATCGCCCTGGTCACCGTCGAGCTGCTCGCCTCCAGCGAGGGCATCGGCTACCTGATGGTCGACGGCCGGCAGATGTTCCAGCTCGACCTGGTGATCGTGTCGATGCTGGTGATCGGCCTGGTCGGCCTGCTGCTGGACAAGGGCCTGGCGCTGATCGAAACCCGCCTGCAGCGCTGGCAGCGCCAGGCGTTCTGAGGAGCACGACAACATGACCGACCTTGCGAAACGCTTTCCCCTGCTCCAGCGCCAGCCCGATCTGCGCGGCTGGGCGGTGCCGGCCGGCCTGGTGCTGCTCTGGTGGCTGGCCACCGCGCTGCAGTGGGTGGACACCAAGCTGGTCGCCAGCCCGCCGGCGGTGGTCGACGCCGCCTGGCAGGCCGCCGTCAGCGGCGAGCTATGGCATAACCTCGGAGCCAGCCTGCAGCGCAACCTCGCCGGCTTCGTCCTCGGCGGGCTGATCGGCCTCGCCTTCGGTACCCTGCTCGGTCTGTCGCGGCTGGCCGAACGGCTGGTCGGCCCGACCTTCCACGCCGCCAAGCAGATCGCTCTGTTCGCCTGGATCCCGCTGCTGTCGGCCTGGTTCGGCTTCGGCGAGCCGGCCAAGGTGGCGTTCATTGCCCTGGCGGTGTTCTACCCGGTGGCGCTGAACAGCTTCGAGGGCATCCGCGCCACCCGCGCCGAGCTGTACGAGGTGGCCCGCGTGCTCGGCCTGTCGCGCGCCCAGCGGCTGTTCAAGCTGGTGCTCCCCTCCGCCGCGCCGGCGATCTTCACCGGCCTGCACCTGGGGCTGATCTACGCCTGGCTGGCGACCATCGGCGCCGAATACTTCTTCTCTGCCGGCCCCGGCATCGGCAACACCATGATCGACGGCCGCGAGCATTTCGAGATGGACCAGGTGCTCTACGGCCTGGTGGTGGTCGGCGCCGTCGGCCTGCTGCTCAACCGCCTGGCCGCCTGGATCGAGACCCGCAGCCTGGCCTGGCGCGTGCGCCCCCACTGATTGAAGGAAGCAACCCATGAGCAAGACCGATTTCCTGACCCTCGACGGGGTCGACAAGCGCTTCGCGGTCAAGGACGGCGAACTCAGCGTGCTGGAGAACATCAGCCTGAACATCCGCCAGGGCGAGTTCATCAGCATCGTCGGCGGCAGCGGCTGCGGCAAATCCACCCTGCTGCGCCTCTTGGTCGGCCTCGAGGAAGCCAGCGCCGGCCGCCTGCTGCTGGATGGCGTGCCGATCCGCGGCACCGATCCCGAGCGCGGCATCGTGTTCCAGGACCACCGCCTGTACCCCTGGCTGAGCGTGGAGGACAATGTGCTGCTGGCGCTGGCCAACTCGCCGCTCTCCCCAGCCGAACGCCTGGACACCGTGCATAGGCACCTCGAACTGGTCGGCCTGAAGAACTTCACCAGGGCCTATCCGTCCCAGTTGTCCGGCGGAATGAGCCAGCGCGTGGCCATCGCCCGCGGCCTGGTCAACCGGCCGAAGATCCTCCTGCTCGACGAACCCTTCGGCGCCCTCGACGCCCTCACCCGCGCCCAGCTGCAGGAAGAGCTGGCGCGCATCTGGCTGGCCGAGGGCATCACCACCGTGCTGGTCACCCACGACGTCGACGAGGCGGTATTCCTCGGCGACCGGGTGGTGGTGATGGAGCCGCGGCCAGGGCGGATCAAGCGCATCGTCGAGATCGACCCGCCGCACCCGCGCCGCCGCGAGGACTACCGCCTGGCCGAGCTGCGCAACGACATCCTGCAGGACTTCAGCCAGCACCAGGCCTCGCCGCTGCTGCACCCGCAGCACGAGCAGCGCGCCTTCCGCAGCTACGCCATGGCCTGGTAGCGCGCGGCCGGCGGAGGTTTCGTTAGCGCGCCCGCAGGCCTTTTTCACCCTGAACCAAGCGCCGCCGGCAGGTCCGGTGGCGCCTTTTCACGCTCAGATTTTTATATTCAAAATAGACATTAAATTCAAATTAATAATTCTTTTTGGAATTACAAAGGTTCACTTAGCCTAGCTCTCGCCGACAACAACGTCGCTTCATCAGTCGGCCAGTGACAGCCCATTCGACCACGAAACGCCCGCACGGCCGCCTCACCCAGCATTCGATCATTTGGAGCATCGAGCAATGAACAAGTCCACTCTGGCCCTCGCCATTGTGGCGGGCATCGTGGGTCTGCCATCCGTGCAGCAGGCGTCCGCCGCAGGTTTCATCGAAGACAGCAAGGCCAGCCTCGGTCTGCGCAACTTCTACTTCAACCAGGATATCCGCGACGCCAATGCGCCGTCGGTCAAGGAGTGGGGCCAGGGCTTCGTTCTCAACTACACCTCCGGCTATACCCAGGGCACCGTGGGCGTCGGTGTGGACGCACTCGGCCTGCTCGGCGTCAAGCTCGACTCCGGCGGCCGCTTCGGCAAGGCCGGCATCGAGCGCAGCCCCAGCCAGCTGTTCCCGCTGGAAAGCAACGGCAAGGCCGTGGACGAATTCAGCCACCTCGGCCTGACCGGCAAGCTCAGGGTATCGAAGACCGAAGCGCGCCTCGGCACCCTGCTGCCCAAGCTGCCGGGGGTGGTCTACAACGACGGCCGCCTGCTGCCGCAGACCTACGAGGGCGGCCAGATCACCTCCAACGAGATCGACAACCTGACCCTGATCGGCGGCCAGCTGGAACACACCAAGCTGCGCGCCTCCAGCGACCGCGAAAGCCTGAGCGCCGCCGGCCCCAACAAGCCGGACACCAACAAGTTCTACTACGGCGGCGCCGACTACCGGATCGGCAAGAACCTGCTGCTGCAGTACTACTACGGCAACCTCGAGGACTACTACCAGCAGCATTTCCTCGGCCTGACCCATACCCTGGCCCTGCCGCTGGGCAGCCTGGTCAGCGACCTGCGCTATTTCGACAGCAGCTCCGACGGCAAGAATGCCAGCGCCGCCGGGCGTGCCGAGGGCTGGTCGGTCGGCGGCGACCTGGGCCGGCAGGCCGGCGACCCGCACAAGGGCGAGATCGACAGCCAGCTGTCGAGCGCCCAGTTCACCTGGAAGGTCGGCGGCCACGCCCTGGGCCTCGGCTACCAGCACAACGGCGGCGACAGCATCCTCGGCCTGCTCAACCAGGGCGCCGGGGTCAGCGGCTACACCATCGCCGAGCGGCAGATCGGCGGCTTCCGCGCCCCGGGCGCCGACGTGTGGATCGCCTCCTACGCCTACGACTTCGCCGCCCTCGGCGTACCGGGCCTGACCGCCAGGGCGATCTACAACAAGGGCGTCGACTACGACGTGGCCAACAGCTCCAGCGATGTCGGCGAGTGGGAGCGCGACCTGCGCGTCGACTACGTGGTGCAGGGTGGCGCACTCAAGGGCCTCGGCTTTGCCTGGCTGAACGCCTCTCTGCGCAGCGACCTGGCCAGCCAGCGCGACGTCGACGAGAACCGCCTGATCGTCAGCTACAGCCTGCCGCTGCTGTAAGCCCGCTCGGCAGCGACAGCGCCCTGCTGCCACCGACAAAGCCCGTCGGAATTCTCCGTCGGGCTTTTGCCGCTCCGCCGCTTCAGGCGACTGCAGGCCAGCATGGAAGAAGCAAGCAGTCGCTTCATCGGGCACCCCCTGGGGGCAGGACAAAGAAAAGCGGGACTATAGGAAAGCCCGCTTATTCCATAAAAGAACATTTTGTTTCTTGACTAGTTCCTGGATGCATAAGCAAGTCCGGGCCTGACGGCCAGCCTTATATTTCCAAAAAGAATTAGAAAATAGAAATTTATTCTTTTTAATCCTGAAAAATCCTGCGCATAGTGATCTCCACCCAAGGACATTCCCCTTCTGAGGAGCAGAACCATGAGCATCCGCCTCGGCGACATCGCCCCCGACTTCGAACAGGAATCCAGCGTCGGCCGCATCCGTTTCCACGAGTGGCTCGGCGACAGCTGGGGCATCCTGTTCTCCCACCCGGCCGACTTCACCCCGGTGTGCACCACCGAGCTGGGCTTCACCGCCAAGCTGAAGGACGAGTTCGCCAAGCGCGGCATCAAGGCCATCGCCCTGTCGGTCGACCCGGTGGACTCGCACCTCAAGTGGATCGAGGACATCGAGGAGACCCAGGACACCCAGGTCAACTTCCCGATCCTGGCCGACGCCGACCGCAAGGTCTCCGACCTCTACGACCTGATCCACCCGAACGCCAACGACACCCTGACCGTGCGCTCGCTGTTCATCATCGACCCGGCCAAGAAGGTACGCCTGATCATCACCTACCCGGCCAGCACCGGGCGCAACTTCCACGAGATCCTGCGGGTGATCGACTCGCTGCAGCTGACCGACCACCACAAGGTCGCCACCCCGGCCAACTGGCAGGACGGCGACGAGGTGGTGATCGTGCCCTCGCTCAAGGACGAGGCGGAGATCCAGCAGCGCTTCCCGAAAGGCTACCGCGCGGTGAAGCCCTATCTGCGCCTGACGCCGCAGCCGAACCGCTGAGTTTCGACACCAAGGTTTCAACCCTCAAGCCACGCATGGGGTTCGGGGCCTGCCAGGCAGAACAGGCCCCTTTTTTATTCACACGAAAAGGAAATAGCGATGCTGGTCGTATCCCTTTCCGGCAGCCCCTCCCTGCAGTCGCGCTCCGTCGGCCTGCTGGAATGGTCGCGCCGCTGGTTGAGCGCGCGCGGTGTTGAGGTAGTCAGTTTCGGCGTGCGCGACTTCACCGCCGAGGACCTCCTCTACGGGCGCTTCGACAGCCCGCAGGTGGTCGAACTGGCCGAGCGCGTGCGCGCCGCCGATGGCCTGCTGGTCGCCACGCCGGTGTACAAGGCCGCCTATTCCGGTGCGCTGAAGACCCTGCTCGACCTGCTGCCCGAGCGCGCCCTGGCCCACCAGGTGGTGCTGCCGCTGGCCACCGCCGGCAGCCCGTCGCACCTGCTGGCGCTGGACTACGCGCTCAAGCCCGTGCTGGCCGCACTGAAGGCCGAAGAAGTGCTGCAGGGCGTGTTCGCCGACGATCGCCAGACTCGCTACGAAGAGGGCCGCGTGGTCCTCAGCGAGGAACTGGAACAGCGTCTGGAGGCGGCACTGGAACAGTTCTACCAGGCGCTGGTACGCCGTCCGCGCCATCTGCAGCCGGGGCAGCTCGAACAGCAGCTGCTCGGCGCCCGCTGGAGCGTCTGAACCACGATTCCCCTCCGGGCGAGCGCTCCCGCGCAGCCCATGCTTTTTTGCCCTCCCCCACACGGGGCGAGGCACTTGAAAGTCCTCACTCGTCCGTCAACGGACCGGCAGGCATCCACCACTACCGACTTGCATACAAGGAGAGCGCCATGCGCACCCCCTACCTGCGTCGCGGACTGGTCGCCCTGCTGGCTGCAGCGATCTCCTCCGCCGCCCTCGCCGCCGATGACGCCGACAACACCCTGCGCATCGGCTACCAGAAATACGGCACCCTGGTCCTGCTCAAGGCCAAGGGCAGCCTGGAACAGCGCCTCGCCGAACAGGGCGTGAAGGTGCAGTGGACCGAGTTCCCCGGCGGCCCGCAGCTGCTGGAAGGCCTCAACGTCGGCTCGATCGACTTCGGCGTGACCGGCGAGACCCCGCCGGTGTTCGCCCAGGCCGCCGGCGCCGACCTGCGCTACGTCGCCTACGAGCCGCCGGCACCCACCGGCGAGGCGATCCTGGTGCCCAAGGATTCGCCGATCAGGAACGTGGCCGAGCTGAAGGGCAAGAAGGTCGCCCTCAACAAGGGCTCCAACGTGCACTACCTGCTGGTGCGCGCCCTGGAGGATGCCGGCCTGTCGATCACCGACATCACCCCGGCATACCTGCCGCCGGCCGACGCCCGCGCCGCCTTCGAGCGCGGCAGCGTCGATGCCTGGGTGATCTGGGACCCCTTCCAGGCCGCCGCCGAGCAGCAACTGGCGGCGCGCACCCTGCGCGACGGCAGCGGCCTGGTCGACAACCACCAGTTCTACCTGGCCAGCGGCAGCTACGCCCAGCAGCACCCGCAGGTGGTCGGCGCGCTGATCGAGGAAATCCGCGCCATCGGCGAGGAAGCCAAGGCCGATCCGGCCAGGGTCACCGCGCAGGTCGCCCCGCTGATCGGCCTGCCGGCCGAGATCACCCACAAGGCCGTCGCCCGCCAGGGCTACGGCGCCCAGCCGCTGACTCCGGCAGTGGTGGAAGCCCAGCAGAAGATCGCCGACACCTTCGCCGACCTCAAGCTGATTCCCAGGCGCCTGAGCATCAAGGACGTGGTCTGGACGCCGCCAGCCAAGGTCGCCCAGCAGTAAGCCCGCAGGCGGGCGCTGCGCGTCCGCCTGAACTCCTTTCCCGAATCATCGCGCGCATGAGCCAAGCCCCCACGCGCGCCCGCATGAAGGATTATTGCGATGAGTCTGAACATCTTCTGGTTTCTCCCCACCCACGGCGACGGCCACTACCTGGGCACCGCCGAGGGCGCCCGCGCCGTCGACCACGGCTACCTGACCCAGGTGGCGCAGGCCGCCGACCGCCTCGGCTTCGGCGGCGTGCTGATCCCCACCGGGCGCTCCTGCGAGGACTCCTGGCTGGTCGCCGCCTCGCTGATCCCGGCCACCCAGCGCCTGAAGTTCCTGGTCGCCCTGCGTCCGGGGATCATCTCGCCGACCGTGGCCGCGCGCCAGGCGGCGACCCTCGACCGCCTGTCCAATGGCCGCGCGCTGTTCAACCTGGTCACCGGCGGCGATCCGGACGAGCTGGCCGGAGACGGCCTGCACCTGTCGCACGCCGAGCGCTACGAGGCCGCCGACGAATTCACCCGCGTGTGGAAGCGCGTGCTGAGCGGCGAGACCGTCGACCTCGACGGCAAGCACATCCAGATCAAGGGCGCCAAGCTGCTCTACCCGCCGATCCAGCAGCCGCACCCACCGCTGTACTTCGGCGGCTCCTCGGAGGCCGCCCACGAGCTGGCCGCCGAGCAGGTCGACCTGTACCTGACCTGGGGCGAGCCGCTGCAGGCGGTGGCCGAGAAGATCGCCGACGTGCGTGCGCGCGCCGCCAGGCACGGTCGTAGCGTGAAGTTCGGCATCCGCCTGCACGTGATCGTGCGCGAGACCAACGCCGAGGCCTGGGCCGCCGCCGAGCGGCTGATCAGCCACCTGGACGACGACACCATCGCCAAGGCGCAGGCCTCGCTGGCGCGCTTCGACTCGGTCGGCCAGCAGCGCATGGCCGCCCTGCACGGCGGCAAGCGCGACCAGCTGGAAGTGGCGCCGAACCTGTGGGCCGGCGTCGGCCTGGTGCGCGGCGGCGCCGGCACCGCGCTGGTCGGCGACGGCCCGACCGTGGCGGCGCGGGTCAAGGAGTACGCGGATCTCGGCATCGACACCTTCGTGTTCTCCGGCTATCCGCACCTGGAGGAATCCTACCGGGTCGCCGAGCTGCTGTTCCCGCACCTGGATATCGCCCAGCCGCAGCGTCCCGAGAGCCGCGGCTACGTCAGCCCGTTCGGCGAGATGATCTCCAGCGACATCCTGCCCAAGGCAGCAGCGCAGAGCTGAGGCCGCGAACCCCGCTCGCCGGAGCACGTTGTAGGGGCGAATTCATTCGCCCACCACGGCCTGCTCCAGGCGAATGAATTCGCCCCTACACGAGTTGGCATCATGAGTACGCGCAATACCGAGAAACTCCTCCTGCGCCTGGCGCCCTGGGCGCTGCCGGTCCTGCTGCTCGGCGTCTGGCAGCTGGCCGCAAGCAGCGGCTGGCTGTCCAGCCGCATCCTGCCGGCGCCCAGCGCCGTGGCCGTCGCCGGCTGGGCGCTGCTGAGCAGCGGCGAGCTGTGGCAGCACCTGGCGATCAGCGGCTGGCGCGCCGGCATCGGCTTCGTCATCGGCGGCAGCCTGGGCCTGGCGCTCGGCTTCGTCACCGGCCTGTCGAAATGGGGCGAACGCCTGCTCGACAGCTCGGTGCAGATGATCCGCAACGTGCCGCACCTGGCGCTGATCCCGCTGGTGATCCTGTGGTTCGGCATCGACGAGAGCGCGAAGATCTTCCTGGTCGCCCTCGGCACCCTGTTCCCCATCTACCTCAACACCTACCACGGCATCCGCAGCGTCGACGCCGGGCTGGTGGAGATGGCACGCAGCTACGGCCTGTCGGGCTTCGCCCTGTTCCGCCAGGTGATCCTGCCCGGCGCCCTGCCGTCGATCCTGGTGGGCGTGCGCTTCGCCCTCGGTTTCATGTGGCTGACGCTGATCGTCGCCGAAACCATCTCCGCCAACGCCGGCATCGGCTACCTGGCGATGAACGCCCGCGAGTTCCTGCAGACCGACGTGGTGGTGCTGGCGATCCTGCTCTACGCGGTGCTCGGCAAGTTGGCCGATGTCGCCGCCCGCAGCCTGGAACGCGCCTGGCTACGCTGGCACCCGGCCTACCAGCAAGGAGGTGCCAAATGAGCACCCAGGATCTGAAGCGCGGCATTCCGCTGCACCTGCAGGGTGTGGCCAAGGCCTTCGGCGAGCGCACGGTGCTGCATGGCATCGACCTGCACATCCCCGCCGGCCAGTTCGTCGCCGTGGTCGGCCGCAGCGGCTGCGGCAAGAGCACCCTTCTGCGCCTGCTGGCCGGACTGGACCATGCCACTTCCAGCGAACTGCAGGCCGGCAACGCGCCGCTGGCCGCGGCCCGCGAGGACATCCGCCTGATGTTCCAGGACTCGCGGCTACTGCCGTGGAAACGGGTGATCGACAACGTCGGCCTCGGCCTGTCCGGCGACTGGAAAAGCCAGGCACTGGAAGCGCTGGCAGCGGTCGGCCTTGGCGAGCGCGCCCACGACTGGCCGGCGGCGCTGTCCGGCGGGCAGAAGCAGCGCGTGGCGCTGGCCCGCGCGCTGATCCACCGCCCGCGCCTGCTGCTGCTCGACGAGCCGCTCGGCGCGCTGGACGCACTGACCCGCATCGAGATGCAGCAGTTGATCGAGCGCCTGTGGCAGCAGCACGGCTTCACCGTGCTGCTGGTCACCCACGACGTCAACGAGGCGGTGGCGGTGGCCGACCGGGTGATCCTGATTGAGGACGGCCGCATCGGCCTCGACCTGCCGATCCCCCTGGCCCGTCCGCGCCCCCGCGCCTCGGCGGCGCTGGCCGCGCTGGAAGCCCGGGTGCTCGAGCGCGTGCTGGCCCTGCCGGCGCAGGCAGAAACGGCCGAACCCGTATCGCCATTGCCCACGCAGCTGCGCTGGGCCCTTTGACCAACCATTCCCAGTCCAAAACCACCAGCCTTACCCATACCCCTGAAGGAGCAAGACCATGACCATCAAAGCCATCAACGTGCGCAACCAGTTCAAGGGCACCATCAAGGAGATCGTCCTGGGCGACGTGCTCTCCGAAATCGACGTGCAGACCGCCGCCGGCATCGTCACTTCGGTGATCACCACCCGCTCGGTCAAGGAGCTGGAGCTGGCCGTCGGCAGCGAAGTGATCGCCTTCGTCAAATCCACCGAGGTGTCCATCGCCAAGCTGTGATCCGCCGAGCGGAACGGGGCGACGCAGCGGGAGCGCCCTCTCCCGCTCGCATCCGGCCACCTCCGCTGGCGCCCGAGCATAGTGCAACGCCCGCTGGAGACAGCGGGCGTTCTCTTTCCAGGCAGGCAACCGCCCGGCAGGCACATCTGGCTTAAGTCCCGATTAAGCCCATTCCCGCAGCCCTTCAGCCTGGATTCAGCCTGGTTCCGTACTGTAGCCACATCGAATCCGCAGGAGCCTGCCCCCATGAACAAGAAGCTCATCTCGCTGGCCCTGGCCGGCGCCACCGCCGCACCGCTGCTGGCCCAGGCACAGACCCAGTCCCTGACGCTGGACGTCACCCTCAAGGAATACCGCGGCAAGGGCGCCTACCTGGCCATCTACCTGACCGATGCCGACGGCCAGTACCAGAAGACCCTGTGGGTCGCAGGCAAGAAGGCCAAGTACTACCGCCACCTGCGCGACTGGACCCGTGGTGGCGGCGCGCAGAGCGCCGAGTACGACGGCCTGACCGGCGCCAGCGTCGGCAGTGGCGACAACCTGACGGTCGAGGTCGAACTGGAGCAGGCCCTGCTCGATGCCGGCTACGAGATCCGCGTCGACAGCGCGGTCGAGGACAAGCGCGACAACCGCGCCGAGGTCCGCCTGCCGCTGACCCGCGAGCCGGGCGAAGCCAGCGGCAGCGGCTACGTCGACCGCCTCAGCTACAGTTTCTGATCCCCACGAGGCCACCATGAATCGTCGCCTGCACCTGCTGACCAGCCTCCTGCTCAGCGCCCTGCTGCTGGTTTCCGCCGCCACCGGGCTGGTGCTGTCGGGCGCCAGCCTGAGCGAACAGTTCGGCCAGCTGGACGCCCCCGGCGACAGCGTGGCCGTCGTCGCCGAGCGCGTCAGCCAGCACCTGCCCAACGTCGAGCGCCTGGAGCGCAGCGCCAACGGCACCCTGCTCGCCACCCTCGGCGGCGATGTCGAGGAGCCGGTCCACGTGGTCGACCCGGCGACCGGCGAAGACCTCGGCCCCTACGCCCCGTCGGCCACCCTCGAGTGGCTGCGCGACCTGCACCGCGAGCTGCTGCTCGGCTCCACCGGCCGCTGGCTGAGCGGCCTGGCGGCGCTGGCCCTGGCGCTGCTGGCGATCAGCGGCGCGATCCTGCTGGCCCGCCGCCTCGGTGGCTGGCGCCGCCTGCTGACGCCGATCCGCGCCGGCCAGGGCATGCTGCACTGGCACACGGTGATCGCCCGCTGGACCCTGCCGGGGCTGGCCGTGCTCGCCCTCAGCGGCCTGTACCTGTCGGCGACCAGCCTGGGCCTGCTCGGCGACGGCTCCGACAACGAGCCGGCCTGGCCGGAAGGCATCCAGGCCGCCCCGCACCTGCCGCTGGGCAGCCTCGCGGCGCTGCGCCAGGTGGAGCTGCCCCAGCTGCGCGAGCTGGAATTCCCCAGCGCCGCGGACGACATCCACTACCTCGGCGTGCGTACCGCCAGCGGCAGCGGTTTCGTCAACGCCGCCAGCGGCCAGTGGATCAGCTTCCAGCGCAACGGCGCGGCGCAGAACCTCTTTGAGACCGCCTACGCCCTGCACACCGGCGAGGGCATGCCGCTGTGGTCCATGGCCCTCGCCGGCCTGGCGCTGTCCACCCTGTTCCTCGGCGGCAGCGGCCTGCTCGGCTGGTGGCAGCGGCGCGGCCGCGCCGGCGTGCAGGACCAGGGCGTACCGGCCGAACAGGCCAAGGCGGTGATCCTGGTCGGCAGCCAGGGCGGCTCGACCTGGACCTACGCCCGCCAGTTGCAGGCGCAACTCGAGGCTGCCGACTGGCCGGTGCACGTCGCCGCCATGAACGCCGTGCAGGACGATTACCCGCAGGCACGCTGCCTGCTGCTGCTCGCTGCCACCTACGGCGACGGCCAGGCGCCGGACAGCGCCGCACAGTTCCTCGGCCGCCTGGCCGAAGTCAGCTGGCCCGCCCGCGGCCTGCCGGTGGCGGTGCTCGGCTTCGGCGATCGCCAGTTCCCGTGCTTCTGCGCCTATGCCGACGCGGTCGAGCAGGCCCTGCTGCAACGCGGTTGCCAGCCGCTGCTGCCGCTGCAGCGCGTCGACCGCCAGGCCAGCGGCGAGCTGAACGCCTGGGCCGGGCAGCTCGGCGAATGTCTCGGCACCCCGCTGCGCCTGCAATCGGCGCTGCTGCCGACCAGCGCGGTGCGCCTAACCCTGCAGGAGCGCCAGTGCTACAGCGAGCGCGGCGGCCAGCCGGCCGCGGTGCTGCGCTTCGCCGTGGCCCCCGGCAGCACCAGCTTCGCCCCCGGCGACCTGCTGGCCATCCGTCCGCTCGATGCCGCGGCGGTCGACACCGCGCCGGCCGATGCCACGGCGGTCGATACCGCGCAGGCCGACGCTTCGCAGAAAGACACTGCGCCGCGCCTGTACTCCATCGCCAGCGCCGCTGACGACGGTTTCGTCGAGATCTGCGTGCGCCGCCATCCGCAGGGGCTGTGCTCCAGCTACCTGCACGGCCTGCAGCCGGGCGCCACGCTTGAGGCGAGCATCCAGCCGCATCCGGGCTTCCGTCCGCAGGCCGGCGAGCATCCGGTGCTGCTGATCGGCGCCGGCGTGGGTGTGGCGCCGCTGATCGGCTTCGTGCGCAGGAATGAATCCCGCCGCCCCATCCAGCTCTACTGGGGCGGACGCCACGCCAGCGACCAGCTGTATGGCGAGGAACTCCGGCAGTGCCTGGCGGACGGCCGCCTGCAGCGCCTGCAGCGGGCCTTCTCCGAGGGGCCGACGCCGGCCTACGTGCAGGACCGCCTGCGCGAGGATGGCGCCAGTATCCGCGCACTGCTGCAACAGGGCGCCCAGGTGCTGGTCTGCGGCTCGCGGGAGATGGCCGCCGGCGTGCGCGCCGTGCTGGAAACCCTGCTGGCCGAGATGGGCAGCAACCTCGATCAACTCAAGGCACAGGGGCGCTTCCGTGAAGACGTTTACTGATTGCGAACCGCTGCTGCGCTACAGCCTCAGCGGGCCGACCATGGGCAGCCGCTTCACCGCGGTGTTCTTCGCCGCCGCCGGGCTCGACACCCGGCCCATCCAGGCCGAGCTGCAGGCGGCGGTGGACCGGGTCGATGCGCAGATGTCGACCTGGAAGCCGGACTCCACCCTGATGCAACTGAACCGCGCGCCACTCGGCGAGTGGTTCGAGCTGCCGGACGAGCTGTACCAGGTGCTGCTCGCCGGCCTGCACGTCGGCAGCCTGTCGCACGGTGCCTTCGACATCGCCCTCGGCGCGCAGGTCAGCGCCTGGGGCTTCGGCCCGGCGCCGGCAGGCGCAAGCGCAACGCCGCGCTGCACGGCCGCCACGGCGCTGACCCTCGACACCGAGCGGCGCGCCGTGCGCAAGGAGGCCGAGGTCAGCCTCGACCTCAACGGCATCGCCAAGGGCTTCGGCGTCGACGAACTGGCCCGCTGCCTGGAACGTCATGGCATCCAGCGCTATCTGGTGGGCATCGACGGCGAGCTGCGCGCCCGCGGCGAGAAGCCCGACGGCGCCTGGCGCGTCGCCCTGGAGAAGCCCGAGTACGGCCGCCGCGAGGTGTTCGCCAGCCTGGAACTGGCCGACACGGCCATCGCCACCTCCGGCGACTATCGCCACTGGCGCGAGCGCGATGGCCAGCGCTATTCCCACACCCTCGACCCGCGCAGCGGCGCGCCGCTGCACAACGGCATCGCCTCGGTCACCGTGCTGGCCGGCAGCTGCCTGTACGCCGACGCCTGGGCCACGGCGCTGATGGTGCTGGGCGTCGAGCGCGGCGCCCGGCTGGCCCGCGAGCAGGGCCTGGGCGCGGTGTTCCTGGTGCGCGAGGGAGAGCACATCCGCGAGGTCACGGTGGGAATCTGACTTCAGATCCGCGCCAGCAGGGTGCGCGCCTTGTCGATGGCGATCTGCGCCCGCTCCAGGGGGCCGACGCCCTGCTCGCAGAGCTGGCGGGTGGGGATTTCCAGGCCCAGCGGCAGCTCGAAAGGATGCTCGATTGACGAACACCGCTCCTGGCGAGCCAACCCGGCAGGCGCAGATTGATGGCTGCCCCGGACCTCCCGCGCCGCGCCCTATACTGGCCATATGCTGCGCACCCGGGGCCCGTCGACGCCCCTCGGGGAGCAGCGCCGTCCTGAGCCATCGGTCATGCCTGATGCACCTTGTCCGCCCGCTTTGCGCGGCCTTGAGCCTGCTGCTCGCCGCCGGTTGTGCAAGCCTTCCCTGGTCGAGGCCTGGGGCGGATCTGCAGTCGAGCAGCGGCAAGCCTGCGGCCATATCGCTCGGCGAGCCGATCCTTCTCGCCGGGCCGCGGTCGCGCCTGCTCCAGGCGGTGGTCGATGCGCAGCAGGCCGTTCATGTCCTGCTGTGGTCGCAGCCCGAAGATCGTCTGCGCCATCGCGTCGTCAGCGATGGGCAGCTGCGCGAAGCCGAACCTGTACCTGCAGCACCCTCGTCGGCCGAACGGCTCGACGCCGTTGTCGACGCCGGCGGCGTGCTGCATGTGATCGTCGACAATCGCCTCTTCACGCTCGGTGCTGCCGGCTGGGAGGAGCTGGAGAATCCCGGCTGCCGGCGGTTCGTCCGCGGCGCGCCGAATGTCGCCTGTCTCTTCGAACTCTCCGCGCCCGATCCGCGCAACAGGAAACGCTGGGACTGGTTCGGCTTCGGTGGTCTTGGCGCCGGGATCGTCTGGCCCTGGCCGAGCCTGGTCACCAAGTTCGGCATCGCCGAACACACGGCTTCCGGCTGGCTCGAGCGCGGCATCGTCGATCGGGCGAGCAACCTGAGTCTCGCCTACGCCGACGCCGTCGCCAGCAGGGATGGCGACATCGAGGTCGTCTATCGTCGGCGGCGCTTCATGTTGGCCGAGGACAGCCAGCTGCGCTACGAGCGCTTCAACGCGCCGGGCCACCCGGCAGCGCCCCTGCCGGCGCAGCGGATCGCCCCGCGGGGCGCCGGCGACGCCAGCTGGTCGCTGCTCGGAATCACGCTCGAGGAACTGGTTTCCCTCACTGCCAGAACCGCACCCGAACCCTTCTGGAGCAATCCGCGGATCGCTGCCGATCCTCGGGGCCGGGAAAGCCTGGTCCTCGCCTCGGACAACGCCGGCGGCATCTGGGTGCGCCGGATCGTCGGCGGCCTGCCCGAACCCGCGCGCCTGCTGCTCGACGGCAAAGGCCACCGCCGCCTCACGGGCGTGGCGACCCTGGAGAATGGCCGCGTGATCGTGCTGGTTGAAGAGACTCGCGTGGGCTGGTGGTCGCCCCCGCCGCAGCCGCTCGGGCTCATGGAGTACCGTGACGGACAGTGGTCAGCGCCCATCGCCGTCGGCGCGACCGCAACCCTCGACTCGAGCAGCCTGCTCGCCATCGGCAGCGACTCCGTCGGCGTGTTTGGCGTCGATCAGGAGGGGCGGCCCTGGCTGCGCCGGATCAGGCTGCTGGACTGATCCACACGCCGCTTCCAGGCCGAGCGCGGGTGGACGTCGGGAGGATGCTAGCTAGCCGGCGTCCCTGTCGGCAGCCCTGGCGCTCTCGCCTGCCGCCGGCCTGCCACGCCACCGCTGACGCAGCAGCGACCGGATGCCGTCCATGATCAGCACCAGGATCGCCAGCCAGATGGCGATGTAGGTCGGCCACTGCGACGGCGCGATGGACTCCCCCAGCAGCAGGGAGGCCAGGACCAGCAGGACCGGCTCGACATAGGAGAGCAGGCCGAACAGCGCCAGGTTGAGCCGCGGCGCCGAAAGCGCGGAAAGTGCCAGTGCCGAGGCGCTGAGGGCGCCCAGCCCGACGATCAGCAGGGGAAGATGGGCGGCGCCATCCGCGCCACTCAGCACCATCCCGCCCTTCCAGATGAAGAACAGGCTCAGCGGCAGGCTGAGGGTCATGTCGCACCACAGTCCCCCCAGGTTGTTGGTGCCAATGACTCGGCGCAGATAGAAATACAGTGGGTATCCCAGGCAGACCAGCAGGGTCGGCCACGAAACCCGGCCAACCACGGTGAACTCATTGATCACGCCGATTCCGGCCAGTCCGCAGGCCAGAAGCTGCAGCGGGGTTATCCGCTCGTGGAAGGCGAATCGCCCGACCATGGCGGCGGTGATGGGCAGCAGGAAGTAGCCGAGCGAGACGTCCAGGGCGTGGCCATTCAGCGGGGCCCACATGAACAGCCAGACCTGGATGCCCAGCAGGAAGGCGGACAGGAGGCGCTTGGCCCAGAACAGGCTTTCGCGGCGCAGCCTTCGCCCGATTGACCTCACTTCATCCCAGGCGCCTGTCGCCAGGAGCAGCAGCGTCAGGCACGGAACCGTGAGCAGCGTTCTCCAGCCATAGATTTCCTCGCCGCTCAACGGCGCCAGCAGCCCCGTGTAGGCATACATGACGGCGAACAGGATCGAGGACAGGACATTGAGCAGAATGCCGGCGGAGGTGTTGCCTGGACTGGGAGTATTCATGGGGGGGGAGATCGATTCTGGAATGGCGCCAGGTCTGCCGGACGCCCCGCAAGGCATCTGGAAAATCTGGCAAGCAAAAGCGGATTCACTGGCGAAGTCGACGAGCGACCACCCTGGGCAGTACTTGTACGCCCCTGAGCGACTGGTCGTCGGCGGCGTGCTCGCGCGGATTGTGACCGATGCCGCCACGGCTGGGAACGAAGATCGTTGGCCAGCGCGTTCTGACTTGACCCCCGCCCTCGCCGCCGCCTTCGCCCCGAATGCACCGGCTCACAACTGCAACCCCAGCAACTGCGAGACGCCCTCGGCCGCGTCGCGCAGCAGCCCCGGCTGGCTGGCGACGTAGGGGCTGGCGCCGCCCTTCTCCTGTTCGAACCAGGCGGCGAAGCGGCGCACGTCCTCGGCGCGGTGGAAGGCGACCATCAGCTCGTAGTTGAGGAACAGGCTGCGGCTGTCGAAGTTGGCGGAGCCGCTCAGCGCCAGCGTCTCGTCGAACACCGCCAGCTTGCCGTGCATCATCCCCGGCACCAGCCAGATGCGCGCCCCGGCGGCGGCCAGCGTGCGCAGCGGCCGCCCCCGGGCCAGGTCGGACAGGCGGTGATTGGAGCGCGCCGGCAGCAGCAGGTCGACCGCCACCCCGCGGCGCGCGGCCAGGCACAGCGCCATCAGCAGGGCCGTCTCGGGAACGAAGTACGGCGTGGCCAGGGCGATGCGCTGGCGGGCCTGGTAGGCGCCGCTGACCAGCAGCGCGTAGACGGTGTCGTCGGCCTGGTCCGGGCCGGAAGCGACCAGTTGCGCCCCGCCGGGCACAAACCCCGCCGGGGCACAGCCGGGATGGCTGGCCGGCAGGCCCCTGGCGAAGGCCCAGTCGCGCTCGAACAGCGCGCTGGCCTGGGCGCTCAGTGGCCCGCGCAGGTCGAAGCTCAGGTCGCCCCACGGCGCGGCGCCGGACTTGCCCTCGAAGTATTCCGCCGCCAGGTTGCGTCCTCCGCACCACAGCCGGCATTCGGCCCGCCCCGCATCGGCGATCAGCAGCTTGCGATGGTTGCGCAGGTTGGTCGGCGAGCGCAGCGGGGCGTGCAGCGGCGGCGCGAACAGCGCCAGCTCGCCGCCGGCGGCGGTCAGGCGCTGCAGGTTCGGCCGACGGGCCATCAGGATGCCCATGCCGTCCAGCAACAGCCGGACACGCACGCCGGCGCGGGCCTTCCGGCAGAGCCGGTCGAGCACGGCCTCGCCGAGAGCATCGCGGCCGATGAGGAAGGTACACAGGTCGAGCGAGACCTGCGCCGCGTCGATGGTGGCCCACAGCGCCTCGCCGGCCTGCCGGCCGTCCGTGTGCACGTTCAGCTCGCGGTAGTGCGCCGGCGCGGGCTGGCCGAGCGTCATGATGGTTTCGACAGCCCAGCCGCCGGCGCGGCCCTCGGCACTGGGTGCAGCCACCGGCGCGAGCGGCGGACGGGCCAGCTTGCGGGTGCCGAACAGCAGGAAGGCCGGCAGGGCCAGGTAGGGCAGCAGCAGGATGAACAGCATCCAGGCGACCGCCGCCACGGGATGCCGGCGCTGGCGCCGCACATGGGAGTTGACGACGTAGACGAGGACGGCCACCACGGTGATCAGGCCATCCAGCGTCAGCCAGTGGATGAGGGACAGCTCGGACAGCATGGACGACACCTCGGCCGCTGGAGCGCGGCAGCCCGTATTCCGAACGCTCCGTCAGTCGCGTTGCCGCCGCGCCGTTCATTCTCGGGAGGCGCGGCGGCTCCATAAAGTGTCGCTGCTAATGGGGAAACTGCGAGCGCAGCGAGCACAAAGCGATGCCCGCCTGCGCCCCGGTGCCGCCCGGCTGCCACCGCTCCTCGACCAGCAGTACGGCCTGGCTGTACTTCATAGCGCCGCGCAAGCTGGAAGGCTGATCCGGCGTTTCTGTCTGCTGGAAATCGCCGCCTCAGAACAGCTCCATCTGCCCATCCACCAGCCGCCGGAAGTCGCTGTGCACGAAGGGCAGGATGGCGTCGGCCACCGGCTGCAGCTGGCGCGTCACGTAGTGGTCGTAGTCGATGGGCGCCTGGCGGGCTTCCAGCGGCTCGGGGCCGGCGGTGGTGATCACGTAGCTGATCCAGCCGCCGCGCTGGTACTGCAGCGGGCGTCCGTGGCGGGCGTTGTACGCGTCGGCCAGGCGCGCCGCCTTCACATGGGGCGGCACGTTGCGTTCGTAGTCGTCCAGGCGTCGGCGCAGGCGCTTGCGGTAGATCAGCAGCTCGTCCAGCTCACCGGCCAGGGTGCGGCGCACATAGTCGCGCACATAGTCCTCGAAGGGTTGCCGCCGGAAGATGCGCTGGTAGAGCTCCTGCTGGAACTCCCGGGCCAGCGGCGACCAGTCGGTGCGCACGGTTTCCAGGCCCTTGAACACCATCTCCTCGCTGCCGTCGGCGCGCCGCACCAGGCCGGCGTAGCGCTTCTTGCTGCCCTCCTCGGCTCCGCGGATGGTGGGCATCAGGAAGCGCCGGTAGTGGGTCTCGAACTGTAGTTCGAGGGCGCTGTCGAGGCCGAACTCGGCCGTCAGGTGCTCGCGCCACCACTGGTTGACCTGCTGCACCAGCTCGCGGCCGATGCGGCTGGCGTCTTCCTCCGCGTGCGCGCGGCCGAGCCAGACGAAGGTGGAGTCGGTGTCGCCATAGATCACCTGGTAGCCGCGCGCCTCGATCAGCTCGCGGGTACGGCGCATGATCTCGTGCCCGCGCATGGTGATCGAGGACGCCAGGCGCGGGTCGAAGAAGCGGCAGCCACTCGAGCCGAGCACGCCGTAGAAGGCGTTCATGATGATCTTCAGCGCCTGCGCCAGCGGCTGGTTGCCGCCCTGCTTGGCCGCGTCGCGGCCCTCCCAGACCCGCGCGACTATGGCCGGCAGGCAGTGTCGGCTGCGCGAGAAGCGCGCGCCGCGGAAACCCGGCACCGAGTGCGCGTCGTCGCTCTGGCGCAGCCCTTCGATCAGGCCGACCGGGTCGATCAGGAAGGTGCGGATGATCGACGGGTACAGGCTCTTGTAGTCCAGCACCAGCACCGACTCGTAGAGGCCCGGGCGCGAATCCATGACGAAACCGCCGGGACTGGCCTCCGGCAGGCGCTCGCCGAGGTTGGGCGCGACGAAGCCCAGGCGGTGCATCGGCGGCAGGTACAGATGGGTGAAGGCCGCCACCGAGCCGCCGCTGCGGTCGGCGGCCAGGCCGGTGACCGTGGCCCGTTCGAGGAGGAACGAGAGCAGCTCGGCCTTCGCGAAGATGCGCGTCACCAGCTCGCAGTCCTTGAGGTTGTAGCGCGCCAGCGCCGGCTTGTCCTCGGCGAAGCGGCGGTCGATCTCGGCCATGCGCTGGTAGGGGTTGTCGATCGCCTTGCCCTCGCCCAGCAGCGTCTGCGCCACGTTCTCCAGGCTGAACGAGGGGAAGTTCCAGGTCGCCGAACGCAGCGCCTCGATGCCGTCGATGATCAGCCGCCCGGCGGCCTCGGCGAAGAAGTGGCCGTTGCGGCTGCCATGCTCGCGCCAGCCCATCTCGTCGCCAGCGCGCCCCAGGCGCAGCGGCACCTTCAGGCGCTGGGCGTGCTCGCGCAGCACGCGCAGGTCGAACTGCACCAGGTTCCAGCCGATGATGGCGTCGGGGTCATGGCGCGCCAGCCAGTCGTTGAGCCGCTCCAGCAGCTCGGCACGGCTGGCGCAGTACTCCAGGGCGAAGTCCAGCCCGCTCGCCTCGCCATTGGCCGGGCCGAGCATGTACACCTGGCGCTGGCCGCAGCCTTCCAGGGCGATGGAATACAGATCGCTGCGGCTGTTGGTCTCGATGTCGAGGGAGACCAGGCGCAGGCGCGGACGATAGTCGGGGGCAGGACGCAACTGGGCATCCAGCAGCACACCGTCGTCAGCCGGCGTACCGGCGAAGGTCAGCGGCGCGGTGATGAAGCGCTCCATCAGGAAACGCTCGGGCGGACGGATGTCGGCCTCGTAGACATCCACGCCACCGGCGCGCAGGACCTTTTCCAGACGCAGCAGTTGCGCGTACTGCCGGCAGTAGAGGCCGAGCACCGGGCGGTGATGGAAGTCGCGCAGCTCCAGCTCGCGCAGCTCGGCATCCGCCTCGCCCTTGAGCAGCTGCTCGGCGCGCCGGCGCTGCTCGGCGGGGACGAAGGCCACCGCAGGCTGCACGGGCACCCGCACGCGGCGCGGACCGGCGTCGGTCGCCAGCCAGAACTCGACCTCGATGCCCGCCGACGTGTCGCGCCAGTGCCGCGTCAGCACGAAACCCAGTTGCCCTTCCACGCCGATGACCTTGAGATGATTCCGACAGGGGGATTTTACGTGCTTGTTGGTAGTCCGGCGAACGGGGACGGCTGGCAATGTACGCCAAGGTGGTCCGTCGACTTTGAGACTGCTCAAGAGCGGTGTGGCGGGCGCCAGGGGATATCGGTGTACCGGCGCTCAGGGCGGATCAGATTGCGAGTGTGGGACCAAACTCAAGAACTCAGAGGCATGTCCGCCCTCGGTTAGGATCGGGTGATCACGCCATGAAGAATAAATCACCCCCCTTTTCTGTAGCAGAACCGAAATGGCAACACCAATCTACCACTGCAACAAAATATTGAGCGAAAGTCTCACTCAAAATAATTCACCTGACGAATTAAAATTTACCAGGCACCCTGCACACATCCACACATCCACACATCCACACATCCACACACCACTAAAATAATTCTTAAAGTTATTTGGCGGCCGTTACCAAAAAACAATTCATGTCGATTTGTCGAATGGACACTTCGCTTCTATCTGGCGCATAATTTGATGTGCCAGCCAATACATGCAGGCGGCGATCACAGGAATGGTCCTGGATGCTTTCCCTGAGAGCATGAAAACCGAGTGCATAAACACAGCTTAAAAGGAGTTCAGCATGAAGGCTGAAGATATTTTTAGCAATGTCAACGGGAAGAATGGGGAGTTATCCCATAAACTGCGCACTGTTAGCGACCTTATTAGACACATAAAAACAAAAGAGAAAAGCAGCCCTGCAAATTACAGTATTTTCTTAGGTGCTGGAGCGTCAGTCACATCTGAAATTAGAACAGCGGCACAACTCATTGATGAGTGGGCCAAGGAGTTGTACGAGAGATTCTGCGATGGCCAGGTGGCAGAAAGTGCAGAACAGGCCAGACTGTATTTCGAGAGCAAACATTCTAGTTGGTACAGTCCCGACAACCCTTACTCATCTCTCTTTGAAAAGAAGTTTGACCTACCAACTCAACGCAGGCGATTTGTTGAGCAAGAAGTTGACAACAAACTCCCTTCTATTGGATACGCATACCTAGCCTCCCTAGTAGACAATAATTACTTCAACACCATCTTTACAACAAACTTCGACGACCTAATAAATGAGGCTTTTTATTTGTTTTCAAACACAAGACCGCTCCTCTGCGCTCATGACTCATCAATACATTCGATAAGCATTACATCCAAGAGACCAAAAATAGTAAAGCTCCATGGAGACTATCTTTTTGATGACATCAAGAGCACACTTCGTGAAACTGAATCCCTAGAACAAAACACCAAAGAAAAGTTTGTTGAGTTCTGCAAAGAGTATGGATTAATAGTGGTTGGCTATTCTGGAAGTGATCGTTCCATTATGGATGTCCTTGAATTCCTGGTTAGACAAGAAAACTACTTGAAAAATGGCGTATACTGGTGCCTACGTCGCTCAGACAAAGTTTGTCATGCACTCAGAAATCTGATTTGGAAAGATAAAGTCTATCCAGTACTGATAGATGGCTTTGATGAGCTCTTCGCAGAAATTCATGCTCAAACTGTCCGAGGGGAGCTAAAGCTAAACTCCAGCAAGGAACAGTCCAAGCTAAATCAGACAATTCAAGGAATCATTCTCGACAACTTTGAACTCTCAAAAAACAAAATAATATCAAAAGAAATCCTATCCATAAAAAACGATGGTGACTCAAAAGATATCTCCGAGTTCGTGAAGCAACTTTCCAGCGCAAATGAAACATCACAACTCGGAATAAAAGACGTAAGGAATTTACTAGAAATCAACTCGCTCATCGATAGCTCCGAACTGCATAAGGCAGAAGAGGCCTGCAGAGCATGCTATGAATCTGCATTCAAGCCCGACGACAAGAAAGTTTATATCGAAAAATATATTGATATCTACCATAGGCTCGGCCTCAACCAAAAAGTCAGTTTGTGGTGCGACAAACTTATTGAGATCGACCCAAACAACATTGAATACCACCTTAAAAAATCAGCATCAATAGACTCTCTAGATGAAAGAATTGAGTACCTCTCCGGCATTCTTTTGTCCTTCAAATACAGCACTACATTGTTGAACGCAATTTCCTCAAGCTTAACTAGGCGAGCACAGAAAGAGACGCTTGACAAAGCCGCCAGATACCTTGACGAAGCAAAGGGGTATTTGGAAAGAAGCCTGACAATTGACCCGAGCCTAAACAATCATGCATGGAAAATAAAAACTGATTTATTGATTGCACTCTACTTCAAGTCAGGCGATGCGAACTCAAAGAAAGATATCAAACTCAGCATATTAGATCACGTGAGCCTTGCCAGGGGTCGCAACCCAGAGCATAAGCAATCTTTGGAGATTGCCGAGTTAAGCCTGAGTGTTTCATGCGACAAAGTCGAACTCAAAAAACTCATCGGTTCGCTACTCGACTTAAAGAAGAAATCCTCCGACGCCAAGCGACGCAACTTGAATGCAGTTATTGCAAACTGCTTTGAGCATATTTACGAACTAGATGACAACGACGACTTAAAGTCAGAACTTAAATACTTCATAGAGGAGCATCTGGATTCCGAGGACAAAAGCGCACGCATAGCCATGACCAAAATCAGGTATTGGTCGAGCGTTGCCAATAACAAAGATTTAGCCGAAAGCGAACTAAGCACTCTACTTAAACGCAAGAATCTGGGAATGCATATCGGAGAAATCCTCAAGCTCCCAATAGATTTCAACAAGCAGACATTAATCCAACTGCAAGAAAAACTTGAAAGCGACAGGTATGCATTGCGCAAAAACTATTACTTTGAGACCCTTAGCGAAATCTGTGTCTTTAAAGGCGACACGGAAGAAGCGGACCACTACTTAGAACTCGCGTACAAGGAAGGCATGTCATTCTGCTCTTACATGTCAAACAAGACCTACATCCTGCTCCTGTCTAAAAAATACGCCCAAGTCACAAACCTGGCAACCTTGTATGCCAAGCAAATAGAAGATCATGAGGCTGAGCCGATTCAGATCAACATCCAGTATGCAGCAAAACAAACCGGACACAGTCTGTTCAACGAACTCACACTTAGAAACCTGAGTGCAAAAAGCGATTCTGATGAAGTCAAGATTTGCGCTTTTTCGCTACTAAATCAACCGATTGATGCAAGGCGCATCATCAAGAAGAAGCTAGCAATGGATCCTGGATTAATCTTTAAATACAACAAGTGGCCGGCACTTAGTGAAGACTGCTTCCCCGAAAAGACTGCTCACTCGGAAGTTGCCTGAAGAAATTAATATTTAGAGCAGAGGGTGGAGAGGGATACCTCCCCACCTTTTAACAACAATAAAAATAGCGTTTCGCATTGTGTTGAGGATTGATTTTTGTGGGTAAAGCTAACTTAAAAATAGATTCCCTCATCTCGTAGACACTTTGATCGGCAGTTTCTGGTCGACTAACGCTGGCCATGACAGGCCGTGCGCGCACCCCAAAAAAAGCGCCGTTTCACGAGCAACAATATCCCAGCCTGAACCGGGATGCTCCTTACATTGTCTGGCTCCAACAGAAATGTCATAGTGATATTATGCCGGCGTGCCCGCGGCACCTTCCTGCCACCAGTGCGGAAGCACCTGCCCTTGCTGGCCAGCCTCGTCGCGTAGCCGGAGCGCGCCTGTCCAATGCGGGCATACCGATAACCGCCCGACACGCAACACCACCGGCACGCGGTAGGAGGCATGCGATGAATGAGCTGTCCGCCCATCACCCGGGGCGCTGGTGGCACAGCCTGCCCGATGGCCGAATCCAGTGCGACCTCTGCCCCCGTGACTGCAAGCTGCGCGACGGGCAGCGTGGCGCCTGCTTCGTGCGCATGCGCGAAGGCGAGCAGGTGGTGCTGACCACCTACGGCCGCTCTTCCGGCTTCTGCATCGACCCTATCGAGAAGAAGCCGCTCAACCACTTTCTCCCCGGATCGGCGGTGCTGTCCTTCGGTACGGCAGGCTGCAACCTCGCCTGCAAGTTCTGCCAGAACTGGGATATCAGCAAATCGCAGGATATGGACCACCTGATGGATCAGGCCAGCCCGCAGCAGATCGCCCTGGCGGCGGAGAACTCGGGCTGTGCCAGCGTGGCCTTCACCTACAACGATCCGGTGATCTTCGCCGAATACGCCATCGATACGACCATCGCCTGCCGCGCGCGCGGCATCCGCACGGTGGCGGTGACCTCCGGCTACATCCACGCCGAACCGCGCCGCGAATTCTTCGCGGTGATGGACGCGGCGAATGTCGACCTCAAGGCCTTCACCGACGACTTCTATTTCAAGCTCACCGGCGCCCATCTGCAGCCGGTGCTGGATACCCTGGTCTATCTGCACCACGAGACCGACGTCTGGACGGAGATCACCACCCTGCTGATTCCGGACCACAACGATTCGGACTGGGAGATCGAGGCCCTGTGCGCCTGGGTATTCAGGGAGCTGGGGCCGGACGTGCCGCTGCACTTCACCGCCTTCCACCCCGACTTCAAGATGCTCGAAACCCCGCACACCCCGCCGGCAACGCTCAGGCGCGCCCGGCAGATCGCCCTGGCGCAGGGGCTGCACTACGTCTACACCGGCAATGTGCACGACGCCGAGGGCGGCACGACCTTCTGTCCGGGCTGCGGCGCGCCGCTGATCGAGCGCGACTGGCACCATATCCTGCACTACCGGCTGACCGCCAAGGGCCGCTGTCCGCAGTGCCACACCGCCATCGCCGGGCGCTTCGACCAGCAGGCCGGTACGTTCGGCCAGCGCCGGATTCCGCTGCGGCTGAACCCGCAGTCCTGAACGGCTGGCCTCCCGTCGATGGGCCGCAGCGGCGCTGCGCCGGCTAGCGCCCGGGCGGAGCGACGGCAGCCGATGCCGGTTGGGCGCCGGCAACAGCGGCAGCCTCGGCGACCGGGTGCGGCTGGGCCGGGGCCGCACGCCGCGCCACCAGCAGCACTCCCGCCAGCACCAGACCAGCCCCGGCCAGTTGCGCCAGGGAAACCGGCTCGGCGAGCAACAGCCAGGCGAAGAAGATCGTCAGCATCGGGCCCAGGGTGCCGATCAGCACGGTACGCGCCGCGCCGATGCGCTGCACGGCGGCCGATTGCCAGAACACCGGCAGCACCGTGGAAAACAGGGCCATGCCCGCGCCATACAGGTAAACCGGTGCGGGCTGGTTCAGCGCGGAAAGCGGCTGACTGAGCGCGAAGTGAATCTGCGTCGCCAAGGTCGAGACGATGATCCCCAGCGCGGCAAAGCGCATGGAGCCGACGCGCTTGATGGCGATCTCCGCGCCGGCACTGTACAGCGCATAGGACAGCGCCGAACCGAACACGAAGGCCGCGCCGATCAGCACCACGCCCATGTCGTCGGCCACCTGCAGGTCGTGGGCGAACGCCAGGCCAATGCCGGCGTAGGACAGCAGCAGCGCGCCGATCTGGCGCCGCTCCAGGCGCTTGCCCATGAACAGCACGCCGATCAGCACGGTCAGGGTCGGATAGATGAAGAGAATCAGCCGTTCCAGGGCTGCGGAGATGTACTGCAAGCCGACGAAGTCGAGGATGCTGGCCCCGTAGTAACCGAGCAGCCCCAGCAGGATCAGCAGCCCCCAGTCCTGGCGAGTCAGCGCGGGGCCGCTGCGCAACAGCGAAAGGCTGACCCAGAGCACCACCGGCAAGGCAAAGGTCATCCGCAGGGTCAGCAGGGTGACGGCATCCACGGGCGCTGCGGCATAGGCCAGCTTGACCAAGATCGCCTTAAACGAAAAACCGAATGCCGCGAGAATCGCCAGCACGATGCCCCAGCGCTCGGCCGACCAGTTGTTCCACGCCATGGCAGATCACCTCTCAGACTTTTTCTGAGACGAATGATCACGCCAAGCGAAACCCGGTTAAATTGGCTTTTCAGCAATACAGCGTTCGGATTTGACCAAGCCTATGCATTACGACCTGACCGACCTGCGCCTGTTCGTCGCCATTGCCGAGGCGCGCAACCTCACCCGCGGCGCCGAGCGCGTCCATCTGGCGGCCTCTTCGGCCAGTCATCGCATTCGCCTGCTGGAAGAGTCGACGGGCACGCCGTTGCTGGTTCGCCAGGCCCGCGGCGTCAGCCTGACCCGTGCCGGCGATGTGCTGCTGCGCCACGCGCGCCAGGTGTTCGCCCAGCTCGAACAGATGCATGCTGACCTCAGCCCCTATGCCAAGGGGGTGCGCGGCCACGTCAGCCTGTGGGCCAACACCCACGCCACCCATGCCTTCCTGCCGGACAGCCTGGCGACCTTCCTGCAGCGTCACCCCCAGGTGGGTATCTCGCTGGAAGAGCACACCAGCCCCGAAGTGGTCCTGGCCGTCGCCCGCGGCGAGGTGGAGGTCGGAGTCGTGGCCGATACGGTGGCCGGCGCCGAAGTGGAGCTGATCCCCTATCGCGCCGACCGCCTGGTACTGATCGCCCCGCCCGACCACCCGCTGGCCAGACGCGCCCGTACCGCCTTTGCCGAGGTGCTGGACCACCCCTTCGTGATGCTGCATGCCGGCTCGGCCATTCACACCTTCACCATGAACGCCGCCGCCGCGCTCGGCCGCCATCTGGAGGTGCGCATCCAGGTGCGCAGCTTCGAGGCCGTGTGCCGCATGGTCAGCGCCGGCGTCGGTCTGGGCCTGGTGCCGCGCAGCGCCATCGCCGAACACAGCCAGCGCTTGCCGCTGGCCGTTGTCGAACTGGAGGAACCCTGGGCACAGCGCGACCTGCAGGTGTGCGTGCGCAAGCGCGAGCTGCTGTCGCGCTTCGCCGCGGACCTGGTCGACTGCCTGACCGACAGCAGGTTGGAACCTAGATGACGCAGGCGCCATCGGCCAGGTAGCCGCATCGCACAGCGACCGCCAGCGAGAAAGAACGGTCAGCTCGGCGCGCAGCTGCTTTGGGCCGCATGCTGTCGCTGGAGAGTGGCCGGAAGCAAACGTTCAGAGCACAAAAATCTGCCCCTTGGCCGACGACCCTGGCCAAGACTCAATACAATCTGCGCCCGATAACCCTGAGCCATGAACATGGCTGCATCGAACAAGGAACCCGCCCCCATGGCCTCCCCGGATAAACAGCAAAAACGTGCCCAGCGGGCCAAAGTCAAGGCCAAGCAGAACCGGTCGGGCAAAGCCAAGGCCAATGTCGTACATCCGCTGCTGGCCAATCCGCTGGTCAACGAGCCATTCGATGATGTCGAAATCGACCTGAGCACCTTCGACTTCAAAGACATCGAGGAGAACGGTTTCGATCCGGCGCACTTCGACGACCTGTTCCAGGCGATGAAAGTCGGCGAAGGCATCAGCCTGCTCGCGATGTGCCTGGTGTTCCTGCAGTACCCGGTGTTGGAGCTGGTGGTCGCCGAGGAAGAGGAAGAAGCAGCCATCGACTTCATGATGGGCCTGCTGATCGCCTATCGCGGGTTCTTCCACGATGAAGACGAAGACACGGCAGTGAATTGGATCAGCAGCGCCGCCTTCCAGACTGCCTACAACGAAGCGTCGATGATCCTGCAGAAGAAGTACGCCCGCGGCACCTCGAGCGACCGAGCTTAGCCGCGAGCCGAGCAGCCACGGTTGGCAAGTCCATTCGAGCGAGAGCGGTGCGAGCAGGCCGGCGCGTTCGGCCAGCGCCGGATTTCGCTGCGGCTGGCCCCTCGGCCCTGAGCGTCAGCTCAGAACTGCCTGACCAGCGCCGCCACCAGGATGCCGACAGCAATCGCGGGCAGCGTTTTTTTCAGCAGCAGCATGGTGGCGGCCGTGGCCAGCAAAGCCAGCCTTGCGCCGGTGTCCCCCTCCAGCGCCATGGGGGCCAGCAGAGCCACCAGCACGGAGCTGGCCATGGCGCCGATGAACTGTTTCACCCGGTAGCCGATGGGCACGAACGACATCACGTAGACACCGCCCCAACGGGTCGCCAGGGTCACCACCGCCATGACCAGCACCAGGATCAGTGCGCCGAAACCCGTCGTTTCAAGACTCACGTTTCTTCTCCGGCAGGGATGTTCCGGTCAAGCCGCCTGCCAGTGCGCCCACGACCACGTGGCTGTTGTCCGGCAGGAACCAGTAGGCCAGCAGGGAGGCGCCGGCCGCGACGACCCAGATGGTCAGGATACGCAGATTCTTTTCCCCGCCCACCACCATGGCCAGCAGGAAGCAGCCCATCACCATGTCCAGCCCCAGACTCCGGGGATCGTGAATGGCCCCGCCAAAGCAGATGCCCAACCAGGTGCCCACGACCCAGAACGACCAGAGGGCGAGGCCGCCGCCCAGCAGCAGGCCGATCCCCGGCTGGCCGCGACCGAACGCCTGCATGGACATGGCCCAGTTGGCATCGGAGGCCAGGAGCATGACGCCATATCGCCTTGCCGACGGCAACTGGCGCAGCCATGGATAGAGTGTCGCCCCCATCAGCAGATGCCGAGCATTGATGGCGAACACGGTGAGCACCAGGGTGAAGAGCGGAACCTGAGGCCCCCACAACTCCAGTGCGGCGAACTGGGAGGCGCCGGCGAAGACCAGCGTGCTCATCGCCATGATCACCGAGTCCTCCAGTCCGGCCTGTACGGCGGCCAGGCCAAAGGCCGCGCCGAAAACCGTGACGAACAGGGAGATGGGGACGAGCTGCCTGAAGCCAGCCCACACCATCTGGCGATCGAACTCGTGCAGGGTGGTATCCGTGCCCGTCATGCCGCAGCCTCTCTGCTTGTCGATGTCGATTCCGCTGCTACAACGGGTGTTGCAGCAGGCTCAGGCTGCGACTATGCGCGGCGCCGAGCAAAAAGAAAAACGCATAATCCTGCTGTATGCTATTTGATATTCGAATGCCAAGGCGTGCCCCATGACCTTCCAGGACCTGCAGATCGACTGGCTGAAATGCTTCGTTGCCGTGGTGGATGCCGGCTCGCTGTCCGGCGCGGCGCCGGAAGTGCATCGCTCCCAGTCGGCCGTGAGCATGCAGCTCAAGAAGCTCGAAGCGGCCCTGGACTGCCAGCTGCTGGTGCGCGGCCCCCGGCAGCATCAACTCACGGCGCAGGGACAGTTGCTGCTGGGCTATGCGCGGCGGATGCTCGACCTGCACGCGGAAACCCAGGCGGCGTTTCACGGCGAGGAACTGGCCGGCCGCATCCGCCTGGGCGTCCCGGACGATTATGCCGCGCGTTACCTGACCCCCGTGCTCAAGCGCTTCGCGCCCCATCATGGCGCGGTGGAGATCGAGCTGAACTGCGAGCAGTCGACCGCGCTGATCCCCCGTGTCGAGCGCGGCGATCTCGACCTGGCGCTGGTTTCCCGGGACCAGCCGCGACACGGCACCCTGCTGTTCCATGAGCCGATGGTGTGGGTCGGTTCCGCCCAGTTCGAGGTCTGGAGACGCGACCCGCTGCCCATCGCGGTCTATGAAAGCACCAGCCTGGCCAGGCGCAGCGCCCTCAACTCCCTGGCCCTGCAGGGGCGCCGCTACAAGGTGGTGTACAACAGCTCGAGCCTGGCCGGACAGATTGCCGCCGTCGAGAGCGGGCTGGCCGTCGCGGTGCTGACCCAGTGCAGCGTGCCCGCCGGCCTGCAGATCCTGGGTGGCGAACATGGCCTGGGGCCGCTCGAACCCATGGAGGTCGCGGTGTATCGCAGCCGGGCCTCGCAGGGCTGCAAGGCGGTGGACAGCCTGCACAACCTGCTGATCAGGACGCTCAGGCATTCGGCGGCAGCCTGAAGGGCGGCGCCGACGAATTCGAAAGCAAGACCCGGAGTGTGTCCCGCCCCCGGCCGGGCCTACAGTAGGCAGCGTCGAACTCGTGGGATAATCCGGACATGTCCAAGCCAACCGAACAACCTGCTGCAGCGACTCTGTCCGACCCGCGCTGGGCCCGGGTGGTCGCCCGCGACCCGCAAGCCGATGGCCGCTTCTGCTACGCGGTGCGGACCACGGGCGTCTACTGCCGCCCCTCGTGCGGCTCGCGCACGCCGCGGCCGGAGAACGTCCGCTTCTTCGCCTCGGCCGCCGCCGCCGAGCGGGCGGGCTTCCGCCCGTGCAAGCGCTGCAAGCCCGACCAGGCGCCCCTCGCCGAGCGGCAGGCCGCCCTGGTGGCCGCGCTGTGCCGACAGATCGAGGCCGCGGACACGCCGCCCAGCCTGGCGGAGCTGGCGCGCGGCGCCGGGATGAGCGCCTTCCACCTGCATCGCCTGTTCAAGGCGGTCACCGGCGTGACGCCGAGGGCCTACGCGGCGGAACTCCGCGCCCGCAAGGTCCGCGCGACGCTGGGCGGCGGCGGCAGGATCACCGATGCGATCTACGCGGCCGGCTACAACTCGTCCGGCCGCTTCTACCAGGAGTCGGCACACCTGCTGGGCATGCCTCCCGGGAGCTTCCGCGACGGCGGCAACCGGGCGGTCATCCGCTTCGCGGTGGGCGAGTGCTCGCTGGGCTCGATCCTGGTCGCCGCCAGCGAACGTGGCGTCTGCGCCATCCTGCTCGGCGACGATCCCGATGCCCTGGCCCGCGACCTCCAGGACCGCTTCCCCAAGGCCGAGCTGATCGGCGCGGATGCCGCCTTCGAGCAACTGGTGGCCACGGTCGTCGGCTTCGTGGAAATGCCCGGGCGCGGACTCGACCTGCCCCTCGACGTGCGCGGCACCGCCTTCCAGCAGCGCGTCTGGCAGGCACTGCGGGAAATCCCGGCCGGCACCACGGCGAGCTATGCGGAAATCGCCCAGCGCATCGGCACGCCCAAGGCAGTGCGCGCCGTGGCGGGCGCCTGCGCGGCCAACGCGCTGGCCGTGGCCATTCCCTGCCATCGGGTGGTGCGCAGCGACGGCGGGCTTTCCGGCTATCGCTGGGGGGTGGAGCGCAAGCGGGCGCTGCTCGAGCGGGAGGCCACGCCGTGACCATCAAGCTTTCCTGCGCCATGGCGCTGGGCGCCACCTTCCGCCCCCAGGATATCCTGGCCTTCCATCGCCGCGACCCGCAGGCCATCGCCGAGCGGGTCGATGCGACCGCGCTGCACAAGGGCCTCGTCTGGGGCGATGCCGCGGCCTGCCTGTCCATCGAATTCCACCGCGACCGGGCACAGGCGTGCCTGTCCGTCGACGGCGCAGTGGCGGAGGCCGGACAGCCGGCCTTCGAGGCCATGGTCCGCCGCATGCTCGGCCTGGAGCAGGACGTGGAGGCCTTCGAACAGCGCCACCGCCGCCATCCCCAGCTCGGCCCCCTGATCGCCCGACAGGCCGGCCTGCGCGTGCCGCTCGCCGCCACCCCGTTCGAGGCGCTGACCTGGGCGATCACCGGCCAGCAGATCAGCGTCGGCGCCGCCGTCGCCCTTCGCCGCAAGCTGGTGATGGCGGCGAACGTGCGTCATTCCGGCGGCCTGCTGTGCTACCCGCAGGCTCCCCAGGTCGCCGGGCTGAGCGAAGCGACCCTGCGCCAGGCCGGCTTCTCGGCGACCAAGGCCGGCGCCCTGCTGACCCTCGCCAGAGGGGTGGTGGAGCAGCGCCTTCCCCTCGACGCCTGGATGCACACGCTCCCGGTGGAGGAGGTCCGGACGCAGCTTGAGGCGCTGCGCGGCATCGGCCCCTGGACGGTCAACTACGCGCTGCTGCGCGGTTTCGGCTGGCTGGACGGCTCGCTGCACGGCGATGCCGCCGTGCGCCGCGGGCTGCAGGCGCTACTCGGCCAGCCGGAGCAGGTCAGCGAGGCGCAGGCGCGGGCCTGGCTGGCGGAGTTCTCGCCCTGGCGCGCGCTGGTCGGCGCGCATCTCTGGGCGATGCAGTCCTCTGCCGCCTATTGAGCGAACCGACCCGGGCCGGGCAACGCCTTGCCGCGACCTTCGCCATCGGTGGCTCAGTAGGCGCCGGCGAAGTCGACTTCGCCGTGCAGCGCCTCGCCGGCCTGGTAACGCGCCAGGTTGTCGACGAACAGCCGGGCCAGTGCGGCCGGCACCAGCGGGCCGGCGATGTGCCCGGTCAGCGTCAGGCCTGGCGCGTCCCAGAACGGATGCTGCGCCGGCAGCGGCTCCTCGCGGAACACGTCGAGGACCGCGCCGGCCAGCAGGCCCTCCTGCAGGGCGTGCAGCAGCGCCGCGTCCACCACCGCGCTGCCCCGCCCCACGTTGACGAACAGCGCACCCGGCGCGACGGCGCGGAAGAAGCTTTCATCGTAGAGGTCGGCGGTCTGCGGCGTGTCGGGCAGGATGTTGACGATGTAGTCGGCTGCGCCGGCCTCGGCGTGCAGCGCGTCGAGCCCGGCGACGCGCTCGAAGTGCTCGAGCGGGCGCGGCCGGTGGGCGATGCCGGTCAGGCGCAGGCCGAAGGGCGCCAGCAGGCGGGCGACCTCGCGACCGATCTCGCCGGCGCCGACGATCAGCAGCCGGCGCCCGAACAGGCTGCCGGGAATCCGCGCATCCCACTGGCGCTGCCGCTGGCTTTCCCGGCGCGCCCGCAGCTGCTGCTCGTGCTCGAGCAGGTGGGCGAGCAGGTACTCGGCGATCGGCTGGCCGAACACGCCGACGGCGCGGCTCAGCCGGTAATCGCGGGGCAGATCGGCCGCCAGCAGCGGCCGGTAGCCCGCCCAGGTCGACTGCAGCCACTGCGGGCGCAGCCCGGCGCGCAGCAGCGGCACCAGCCGGTCCGGCTCGCCCAGCCAGATCGTGCAGCGGCGCAGCGCCTCCGGTGCGGCGTCCGCCGCGATCAGTTCGAGATCGCCGCACAGGGCGTGCAGCGCGGCGCGCAGTTCGGGGTTGCGGGCATCGGCGAGAAGGATGGGGCCCATCGCGGCGGCTCCTGAGGTCGGCGGGATCGACTCGCGACTATACGCGCGCACGCTGCGCCCCTGAAGCGCCGCGCACGCCATGTGGTCCGCCCGAGCCTGCTTCCTCGTCAGCCGCGCAGCATCGTCGCCTCGTCCTGATCCGCCCGGACTGCACCACTGTCATCGTCAGGCCGCGGCCACGGTGGCATGTCGCGGCAGGCCGATGGAAATCAGCGCGGCGAGCAGCACGAAGGCGCTGGACACCCACAGGCAGGCTTCGAGGCCCCAGGCCTGGAACACCCAGCCGGACAGCAGCGTGCCGATCAGCCGGCCGAGGGCGTTGGACATGTAGTAGAAGCCGACGTCCAGCGAGACCCCGTCCTCCTTGGCGTAGCTGACGATCAGGTAGCTGTGCAGCGAGGAGTTGATGGCGAACAGCGCGCCGAACAGCAGCAGGCCGCCGATCAGCACCGTCTGCGCGGAAAGCTCCGAGCCCAGGCCCAAGGCGATGGCCGCCGGCAGTCCGGCCAGCAGCGCCGCCCAGACGAAGGCCGCACGGCCGTCCGGCACCCTGCCGCTGCGCTTGCCGGTGAAGTACGGCGCGAACGACTGCACGAAGCCGTAGCCGATCACCCACACGGCGAGGAAGCCGCCGACCTGCCAGAAGTCCCAGCCGAAGCTGGCGGACAGGTACACCGGCAGGGCCACCACGAACCACACGTCGCGGGCACCGAACAGGAACAGCCGCGCGGCGGAAAGGATGTTGATCGCCCGGCTCTTCGACAGCAGGTCGCGGAACTTGGGCTTGCTCTTGGCCTTGCCGAGGTCCTTCTTCAGCGTCACCAGGCTGGCCAGCCAGATCAGCGCCAGCACGGCGGCCATGGCCAGTACCGCGCCGGTGAAACCCAGCGTCGTCAGCAGCGCACCGCCGAGGAAGAAGCCGACGCCCTTGAGCGCGTTCTTCGAGCCGGTGAGCAGCGCCACCCACTTGTACAGGGTGCCCTGCTGACTGTCCGCCACCAGCAGCTTGATCGAGCTTTTCGCGCTCATCTTGTTGAGGTCCTTGGCGATCCCGGACAGCGCCTGCGCCGCCATCACCCAGGGCACGGTGAGCATGGCCGCCGGCACCGTGAGCATCAGCAGCGCCGCCACCTGCAACCCCAGGCCGATGTTCATGGTGCGGTTGAGGCCCAGGTGCGCGCCCAGCCAGCCGCCGACCAGATTGGTGACCACGCCGAAGATCTCGTAGAACAGGAACAGCGCGGCGATCTGCAGCGGGCTGTAGCCGAGACCGTGGAAGTGCAGCACCACCAGCATGCGCAGGGCGCCGTCGGTGAGGGTGAAGGCCCAGTAGTTGCCGGTGACCAGCAGGTACTGGCGGATTTCGGGAGAGAGACGAGCAAGGGCGTGCATGGGGAAATCCGTATGGCAGATCGTGTAGGGGCGAATTGATTCGCCTGACGGAACCGCGCTGGCGAATGAATTCGCCCCTACTGGCCAGAAACCGTAGGGTGGGTTATGGCCTGCGGCCTGACCCGGCTAACACAGGCCGTAGGGTGCGCCGCGCGCACCGAGCAAGGAGCCCTGGTGCGCAGGGCGCACCCTACATAGGCGAGCGCGAGTTTCTCAGCCGGCCAGGCCGACCTTGCGGGCCAGCTCGACGGTGCGGTTGGCGTAGCCCCACTCGTTGTCGTACCAGGCGTAGACCTTCACCTGGGTGCCGTTGACCACCAGGGTCGACAACGCATCGATGATCGACGAGCGCGGATCGGTGCGGTAGTCGATGGACACCAGCGGGCGCTCCTCAAAGCCGAGGATGCCCTTGAGCGGGCCTTCGCTGGCGGCGGTCTTGAGCAGCGCGTTGACTTCCTCGGCGCTGGTGGCGCGCTCCACCTCGAACACGCAGTCGGTCAGCGAGGCGTTGGCCAGCGGCACGCGCACGGCGTGGCCGTTCAGCTTGCCGCGCAGCTCGGGGAAGATCTCGGCGATGGCGGTGGCCGAACCGGTGGTGGTGGGGATCAGGCTCATCAGGGAGGCGCGGGCGCGGCGCAGGTCCTTGTGCGGCTGGTCGAGGATGCTCTGCGTGTTGGTCAGGTCGTGGATGGTGGTGATCGAACCGTGGCGGATGCCGAGGGCCTCATGGATCACCTTGACCACCGGGGCCAGGCAGTTGGTGGTGCAGGAGGCAGCGGTGACGATGCGATGCTGCTCGGGATTGAACAGCTGGTCGTTGACGCCCATGACGATGTTCAGTGCGCCCGCCTCCTTGACCGGTGCACTGACCACCACGCGCCTGACGCCCTGGTCCAGATAGGCCTGGAGGACGGCGACGGTCTTCATCTTGCCGCTGGCCTCGATCACCAGATCGCAACCCGACCAGTCGGTATCGGCGATGGCCTTGTTGGCGGTGACCTTGATGCGCTGGCCGTCGATGACGATGCAGTCGCCCTCGCTGCTCGCCTCATGCTGCCAGCGGCCGTGCACCGAGTCGAAGTTGAGCAGGTGGGCGTGGGTCGCCGCGTCGCCGGCCGGGTCGTTGATCTGCACGAACTCCAGCTCCGGCCAGCCCCAGGCCGCGCGCAGGGCCAATCGCCCGATGCGACCGAAGCCGTTGATGCCTACCTTGATGGTCATGATCTTGTTGTCTCCGTTCCCGGTGAAGGTTTATTCAGCGTCGAACTGGGCGATCCAGGCGACATGCGCCGGATGCTGGATGGCCTTGGGGCGCAGCGCCTGCACCAGCGCCACCGCCTCGGTGCACGGCAGGCCGCGGTCGATCAGCAGGCGCGCGGCGATCAGCCCGGTGCGCCCGGAGCCGCCCTTGCAGTGGATGGCGATGCTGCGGCCTTCGCCGAGCAGGCCGGCGATGCGCTCGCGGGCCAGGCTCCAGGCCGCATCGAAATCGGCCAGCGGCACCTGCTCGTCGGCCACCGGCAGGTGGAACCACTCCAGGTCGCGCGCGGCGCACAGTGCCGGCAGCTCGGCGGCCTGGTTCTGCTCCAGCTCGCTGGCCGGCATCAGGGTGATCAGCGCCTCGGCGCCGGCCGCGCGCAGGGTGTCCAGGGCGTCAGCCACGCTGGTGTCCTTGCTGCCGGGGCACGGGGTGAAGATCAACCGGCCGGAGCAGCCGGGGACGCCGAGGATGTCGTAGGGGTGGGACACGATGGTTTTTCCTTGAAGGTTCAGAGGGTGCGCAGGTTGACGCGGCGGGACAGCTCTTCGGCCGATTCCTTGCGCTCGGAGTAGCGGTCGACCAGGTAGTCGGCGCGCCCGCGCAGCAGCAGGGTGAACTTGACCAGCTCCTCCATCACGTCGACCACCCGGTCGTAGTAGGCGGAAGGCTTCATGCGGTCGGCCTCGTCGAATTCGAGGAAGGCCTTGGCCACCGAGGACTGGTTGGGGATGGTGAACATACGCATCCAACGACCGAGTACGCGCATCTGGTTGACCGCGTTGAACGACTGCGAGCCGCCGCAGACCTGCATCAGCGCCAGGGTCTTGCCCTGGGTCGGGCGGATCGCGCCCATGGTCAGCGGAATCCAGTCGATCTGCGCCTTGAACACCGCGCTCATCGCGCCGTGGCGCTCCGGCGAGCACCACACCTGGCCTTCCGACCAGAGCACCAGCTCGCGCAGCTCACGGACCTTGGGGTGGTCCTCGGGCGCGTCATCCGGCAGCGGCAGGCCGGACGGGTCGAAGATGCGCGTCTCGGCGCCGAAGCGCTGGAGCAGGCGTGCGGCTTCCTGGACCAGCAGCCGGCTGTAGGAGCGCTCGCGGTTGGAGCCGTAGAGCAGCAGGATGCGCGGCGGATGTTCCGGCTGCGCTGGCAGGCCGAGCTTGCCCAGATCAGGCAGGTCGAGCAGTTCGGGATCGATGTTGGGCAGGTCGTCGTGCATGGCGTCCATCCGGGGCAAAGGGGTTACAGGCTGCCGATACGGACCAGCTCGGTTTTCAGGGCAGCGGCATCCAGCTGGTCGAGGGGCAAGACGAGAAAGGCCTGGATACGGGTCTTGATCCGGGCGACCGTGGCGTCGAACGCGGCAGCGATTTCGGCAGCGCTACCCGTCACCTCGGAAGGGTCCGCCAGCCCCCAATGGGCGCGCAGCGCCGGGCCGAAGAACACCGGGCAGGCCTCGCCGGCCGCCTTGTCGCAGACGGTGATGACCAGATCGGGTTGCAGCTCGGCATGCGCTTCGATGGGCTTGCTGGACAGACCGTCAAAGGCCACCCCCGTCCGTTCCAGTGCTTTCAGCGTGAGCGGATGAACGAAGCCCTTCGGCTCGCTGCCGGCGCTGTAGGCGCGCAGGCCGGTCGGGGCCAGATGATTGAACAGGGCTTCGCAGAGGATGCTGCGGCAACTGTTGGCCGTGCACAGGAACAGAACCTTCATGGCGGTACTCGGGGTTCGGCGCCCTCAGGCGCAGGCGCTGGTGCGCTCGGGGCGGTTGCGCATGCCCTCCAGGCGCTCGGTATCCGGCCGCAGCCAGTGCTTGTTGGCCGCCAGGATGGTGGTGAGCATCTCGTGCACCCAGTCGGGCAGATGGGGATGTAGCCGGTAGTACACCCACTGGCCCTGGCGACGATCCTCCAGCACTCCGCAGCTGCGCAGCAGCGCCAGGTGTCTGGAGATCTTCGGCTGGCTTTCCTCCAGCGCCGCGGTCAGCTCGCAGACGCACAGCTCGCCTTCGCGGGCGATCAGCAGGGTCATCCGCGCACGGGTTTCGTCGGCCAGGCATTTGAAAACCGTGGTGGGGGTCAGGTGCTCGACCATGGCAATCCTCAGCGTTTGTTCTTCACCAGCACGAACATCTTGATGCGCTCGTGGATCTCGTGAAGGGTGTGGCGATAGGCGTCAGGCTTGCGGCTGGTGACCGGATCCTCGAAGTCCCAGGCGAGGTATTCGCCGGCTCCGGGGAGCGCCTGACATTCGAGAGCTGCTTTATCGCACAGGGTGATGACGTAGTCGAAACGCTCGCCGGCAAACTCGTCCAGCGACTTGCTGTGCAGCGCATCGGTGGCCACCCCCAGGTGCTCCAGGGCACTCAGGACGCGTGGATCGACCGCCGCCGGCGCAGTACCGGCGCTGAAGGCGGCGAAATGCTCGCTGTCGGTGTGGCGCAGCAGGGCTTCGGCCATCTGCGAACGCGCCGAGTTGGCGGTGCAGACGAACAGCACGCGGGTCTTGTAGCTCATCATGAGGCTCGCTTGAGAATGCGTTTTGGCGAATATATTATCTGCCATATGTGAAGTAAAGCATGCCTGCATCGACAAGGGCTGCCCAATGAAAAAAGCTCTGAGTACCTGCCTCCTGTGCGATGGCTTGCCGCGCTGGCAGAAAAATTCACATATTCAACTATCCGAATGTTAAGGTTTCGAGAATGTGCTGCCTGCCTGGCGGCACCCACCAGGGCAACCCCTCCCACGGACTTGCGAGGCCCGGCATGCTGAACACCCCGACTACAGTGGACGTACTCATCATCGGCGGCGGCCAGGCCGCGCTGGCCACGGCCTACTTCCTGCGCCGCACCCAGCGATCCTTCCTGCTGCTCGACGAACAGGCCAGCCCCGGCGGCGCCTGGCTGCACGGCTGGGACTCGCTGCGGCTGTTCTCCCCGGCCACCTGGAGTTCGATTCCCGGCTGGCCGATGCCGGCCAGTGCATCCACCTACCCGACCCGCGCCGAGGTCATCGACTACCTGAGCCGCTACGAAGAACGCTACCAGCTGCCAGTGCTGCGCCCGGTGCATGTCGAGGCGGTCGAGCGCGATGGCGATTACCTGCGGGTACGCGCCGGTGAACGAACCTGGCGAGCCCGCGCGGTGGTCAGTGCCACCGGCACCTGGAGCCATCCGTACATTCCCGACTACCCCGGCCGCGCTGAGTTCGCCGGGGTGCAACTGCACTCGGCCCACTACGTCGACCCAGCCCCATTCGCCGGCCAGCGGGTGATGATCGTCGGTGGCGGCAACTCGGGCGCGCAGATCCTCGCCGAGGTGTCGAAGGTCGCCGAAACCCTGTGGATCACCCCCGAGCCGCCGCTGTTCCTGGCCGACGATGTCGATGGCCGCGTGCTGTTCGAGCGCGCCACCGAACGCTGGAAGGCCCAGCAGGAGGGCCGCACGGTCGAGCAGCCGATCGGCGGCCTCGGCGACGTGGTGATGGTCGAACCGGTGCGCGAGGCGCGCAGCCGTGGCGTGCTGGTCAGCGAAAGGCCGTTCAAGTGCTTCACCGAACACGGCGTGGAGTGGGCCGACGGCCGTCGTGCCGAGGTCGATGCGGTGGTCTGGTGCACCGGCTTCCGCCCGGCTCTGGATCACCTGAGCGCGCTGGGGGTGATCGAGGCCGACGGCAAGGTGGCCGTCGAGAATACCCGTGCGCTGAAGCAGCCGAACCTGTGGCTGGTCGGCTACGGCGAGTGGACCGGCGCCGCCTCGGCCACCCTGATCGGCGTGACCCGCACGGCGCGCAGTACGGTGAGCGAGATCGACGCAGCCCTCGGTGGCCACTGAATATCCGGCTCTGCCTATCGCAAGCCCGGCGTCTGCAAGAATGGAAGGAAACATCGATGTCCAGTCCCTGTGAAGTGGCGGCCCGGCAGGCCGCCGGCGCCCCGCTCGGTTTCTTCGAGCGCTACCTGACCCTCTGGGTGTTCCTGTGCATCGTCGCCGGCACCCTGCTCGGCCTGCATGCCCCGGCCGTGGCCCAGGGCATCGGCGCGCTGGAGGTGGCCCAGGTCAACATCCCGGTCGGCGTGCTGATCTGGGTGATGATCATCCCCATGCTGATGAAGATCGACTTCGGCGCCCTGCACGAGGTACGCGAGCAGAAGGCCGGCATGGGCGTCACCCTGTTCGTCAACTGGGCGGTGAAGCCGTTCAGCATGGCGCTGATCGGCTGGTTGTTCGTCAAGGTGCTGTTCGCCGACTGGCTGCCGGCAGGCGAGCTGGACAGCTACATGGCCGGGCTGATCCTGCTCGGCGCCGCGCCCTGCACGGCGATGGTGTTCGTGTGGAGCAACCTGTGCAACGGCAACGCCAACTTCACCCTCACCCAGGTGGCGCTCAACGACCTGGTGATGGTGTTCGCCTTCGCGCCCATAGTCGCGCTGCTGCTCGGCGTGTCGTCGATCCCGGTGCCCTGGGACACCCTGCTGCTGTCGGTGGTGATGTACATCGTCATTCCGCTGGCCATCGCCCAGTTCCTGCGCGCCCAGTTGATGAAACGGGGGGAAGCGGCCTTCCAGGCCGCGCTGGCGAAGGTCTCGCCGTTCTCCATCCTCGCCCTGCTGGCCACCCTGGTGCTGCTGTTCTCCTTCCAGGGCAAGACCATTGTCGAGCAGCCGCTGGTGATCGGCCTGCTCGCCGTGCCGCTGCTGCTGCAGACCCTGTTCATCGCCGCCCTCGGCTACTGGCTGTGCCGCAGCCTGAAGGTGCGCCACGATGTGGCCGGCCCCGCCACCATGATCGGCGCCTCCAACTTCTTCGAGCTGGCGGTGGCGGTGGCCATCGTGCTCTATGGTTTCGACTCCGGCGCCGCGCTGGCCACGGTGGTCGGCGTGCTGATCGAGGTGCCGGTGATGCTCGCTCTGGTGCGCATGGTCAACCACAGCCGCGCCTGGTACGAACGCGCCCTGCCGCGCAGCTGAGGAGTCGTCATGGAAATCTTCAAGTGGCTGAACGACCAGCTGCTGCGCATGGAATGGCTGTCCGCCCTGGTACGCCTGCTGGTGGAGGACGTGCTCGGCCTGGACATGGCCAGCCGCCTCGGCGGCAGCCTGCACTTCTTCATCTACGACGTGATCAAGATCTTCATCCTGCTGTCGGTGCTGATCTTCGTCATCTCCTGGGTGCAGAGCTACTTCCCGCCCGAGCGTACCCGGCGCATCCTCGGCGGCATGCGCGGCTTCCGGGCCAACCTGACCGGCGCGCTGCTCGGCACGGTCACCCCGTTCTGCTCCTGCTCGTCGATCCCGCTGTTCATCGGCTTCACCAGCTCCGGGCTGCCGCTGGCGGTGACCTTCTCCTTCCTGATCTCCTCACCGCTGGTCGATCTGGCCTCGATGATCCTGCTGGCGAGCATCTTCAACTGGTCGATTGCCCTGGCCTACGTGGCGGTCGGCATCGTGCTGGCGGTGCTCGGCGGCACCCTGATCGGTCAGGCGCGGATGGAGCGGTACGTCGAGTCCTTCGTGACCCGGCACAAGGTGCTGGACCTGCCCCAGGAGCAGCTGAGCCTGCGCGATCGCCTGAGCTATGCCCGCGAGCAGGTCGCCGAGATCATCCGCAAGGTCTGGCTGTTCATCCTGATCGGCGTGGGCATCGGCGCCGCGATCCACAACTGGATTCCGCAAGACCTGATCACCAGCCTGATCGGCCGCGACCACTGGTGGTCGGTGCCGCTCGCCGCTCTGGTCGGCGTACCGATGTACGCCGACATCTTCGGTACCCTGCCGATCGCCGAGGCGCTGACGGCCAAGGGCGTTGGCCTGGGCACCGTGCTGGCCTTCATGATGGCGGTGACCGCGCTGTCGCTGCCCTCGCTGATCATGCTCAAGAAGGTGGTCAAGGCGCCGCTGCTGGCGCTGTTCTTCGCCATCGTGGTGGTCGGCATCATGCTGATCGGCTATCTGTTCAATGCCTTTGCCTACCTGTTCATCTGAACCGGCTCATACATCCCAGGAGAAACCTGATGATCATCAAAATCCTCGGTTCCGGCTGCAAGAAGTGCGTGACCCTCACCGAAAACACCCGGGCGGCGCTGGCCAGCCTCGGCCGCGAGGCCGAGGTGGTCAAGGTCACCGACTTCGCCGAGATCGCCGCCCACGGCGTGATGTCGACCCCGGCCCTGGCCATCGACGACAAGGTGGTCTCCGTGGGCAAGGTGCTCACCCCCAGCGAGGTTGCCGCCCTCATCCAGGGCTGACCTGACGCCCTACCCGGCGAGCGCGCCGTCCAGTTCGGGCACCGCCGCGAAGTGGCGCAACGATCTTGCCGGTCTGGCCGAGCTGGATCGCCCGGTGGGCAGCTCTGCGGCCTACCACGCGGCGCTGCACAAGATCCTCCACGTCGCCAGCACCAACGCCACCGTGCTGCTGTTCGGCGAGAGCGGCATGGGCAAGACCATCTTCGCCCACGAGGTGCGCGCCAACGGCCCCTTCGTGGCGATCAACTGCGCGGCCATTCCCGAGGCGCTGATCGAGTCCGAGCTGTTCTACGTGCAGCGCGGCCCGGTGCGCCTGACCGAGATCGAGGAGGTGTACATCGAGGTAGCTATGGAGCTGAGCGAAGGCAACGTCTCCCGGGCCGCCGGGATGCTCGGCTATACCCGCGCCCAGCTCGACTACCGGCTGAAGAAGATGGCACAGGACGAAGGCTGAGGCGGCCGGCAAAAAGAGCTGCCGCGCCCGGGAACGGCAGCCGCGAAAGGCGATCGAAGAGGACCGCAAGCCCCCGCCCCGGAGCACGGGCGGGAAGATCACCAAGGCCTCGACGACCGCTCGCCATCATGATGAAAAAAAACTTGAGCAAGGCCGCCCTTTGGCCGGGACTGCTGCTCTGGGCCGCCTGCACGGCACTCGCCGCCAGCGCGGCCGAACGCCCGCTACGCCCGGAAAGCCCGGTGGTGAGGGCCCTGGTGGAAAGCGCCTCCCGCGATCTCGCCGCCGGGCGGACCGAACAGGCGGCCGCCACCCTGGAGCGCGCCCAGCGCATCGAACCGGGCAATCCGGTGATCGTGCACTACCTCGGCCAGGTTCGTTTGCGCCAGGGCAACTACCCGCAGGCCGAGGCGCTGGCCGCCAAATCCGACGTCCTCTCCGGGGGCGACCGCACCCTGCGCGAGCGCAACGTCTGGCTGATCAATGCCGCCCGGGAGGCCGCCGTGCAGGGACTTCCCCCGGCGGAAGCCGCGGAGCCAGCGGATGACGCGCAGGTCGCCCTGCAACAGCGGCTCGACGAGGAGATCGCCGCGCGCCAGCAGGCCGAAGCCCGGGCTGCCGCCCTGCGCGAGCAGCTGGCCCAGGAGCAGGCCCGCAGCAACCAGCGGAGCTGGTGGCGGGACGCGGAATACGAGGGCGCACCCGAGGAACCCGGCATGCAGGCGGCGGTGTACGACTCGGCGCAGGAGGCGGAGATCTACCGCATCCCCCGTGGCCATCTTCCGCCACCCGGGCAATGCCGCATCTGGTTTCCGGGGCGCTCACCGGGCAAGCAGCCGCCGCCGGGCGACTGCCGCCAGCTGCGCCATCGCGTGCCGGCGGGGGCCTGGTTGATCGGCTCCTGACCAATGAATTGGCTAAATCTTGGGACCGGGCGCAAAGGCCCGTAGGGTGGGCTTTAGCCCACCAACGGGGATCAGCGTGGGCTAAAGCCCACCCTACAAAGCTGATCGGACTGTAGGGGCGAATTCATTCGCCTGTGCGCGGCGATCTGGCGAATGAGTTCGCCCCTACAGGGATGGGGTGGCCTCAACGCAACCGCCGCACCACTCCCAGCGCCGCAACGAACAACAGGGCGATCCCCGCGAACACCGTGGCCGGCGCCGCGGCCGCGCTGCCCGCCGGCGCCAGGCCCAGCCAGCCGGCCAGCTCGGCGCTGCCGGCGGAG
>NZ_SSTC01000245.1 GCF_004801855.1 Pseudomonas sp. A-1
GCCAGCGACGATGCCATCGCCGGCGGTCTGGGTAACGACACCCTCTACGGCCGCGCCGGCAACGACGCCCTCGACGGTGCAGCCGGTGACGACCGCCTCTACGGCGAGGACGGCAACGACGCGCTGAGCGGCGGCGCCGGCAACGACTCCCTGCAGGGCGGCAACGGCAACGACCTGCTGCTCGGCGGCGAGGGCAACGACTACCTCTACGGCGAGAACGGCAACGACGTCCTCGACGGCGGTGCCGGCAACGACTACCTCAGCGGCGGCGCCGGCTCCGACGTCTACCGCTTCGCCCGCGGCTGGGGGCAGGACACCATCAGCGACTACGACTCCAGCGCCGGCAAGCTCGACGCCATCGAGTTCGCTGCCGACATCGCCCCGGACGACATCCGCATCACCCGCTCCGGCGACAGCCTGGTGCTCTCGCTGGCCGGCAGCACCGACCGGGTCACCGTCTCCAGCTACTTCCACCAGGACGCCAGCGGTCCCTACAAGGTCGAGGAGATCCGCTTCGCCGACGGCACCGCCTGGTCG
>NZ_SSTC01000246.1 GCF_004801855.1 Pseudomonas sp. A-1
CGCCGGTCTGCACCTCGTCGGCGATCAGCAGGATGCCGTGCTGGTCGCACAGGGCGCGCAGGCGCTGCATGAAGGCCTTGGAGTTGACGTAGAAACCGCCCTCGCCCTGCACCGGCTCGATGATGATCGCGGCGATGTCCTGCGGCTGGGCATCGTTCTTGAAGATGCGCTCGATGCTGGCGATGGCGTCGTCCTCGCTGATGCCGTGCAGCTCGCAGGGCGCCAGGGCGCGGAACACGCCGCCCGGCATCAGGCCCATGCCGGCGGAGTAGGGCACCACCTTGCCGGTCAGCGACAGGGTCATCATGGTGCGGCCGTGGTAGGCGCCGGTGAAGGCGATCACCCCGGCGCGGCCGGTGGCGGCGCGGGCGATCTTCACGGCGTTCTCGACGGCCTCGGAGCCGGAGGTGACCAGCAGGGTCTTCTTGGCGAAATCGCCCGGCACGCGCTTGGCGATTTCCTCGCACAGGGCGATGTAGGGCTCGTAGGCCAGCACCTGGAAGCAGGTGTGCGACAGCTT
>NZ_SSTC01000247.1 GCF_004801855.1 Pseudomonas sp. A-1
CGCCGGTCTGCACCTCGTCGGCGATCAGCAGGATGCCGTGCTGGTCGCACAGGGCGCGCAGGCGCTGCATGAAGGCCCTGGAGTTGACGTAGAAGCCGCCTTCGCCCTGCACCGGCTCGATGATGATCGCGGCGATGTCCTGCGGCTGGGCATCGTTCTTGAAGATGCGCTCGATGCTGGCGATGGCGTCGTCCTCGCTGATGCCGTGCAGTTCGCACGGCGCCAGGGCGCGGAACACGCCGCCCGGCATCAGGCCCATGCCGGCCGAGTAGGGCACCACCTTGCCGGTCAGCGACAGGGTCATCATGGTGCGGCCGTGGTAGGCGCCGGTGAAGGCGATCACCCCGGCGCGGCCGGTGGCGGCGCGGGCGATCTTCACCGCGTTCTCGACGGCCTCGGAGCCGGAGGTGACCAGCAGGGTCTTCTTGGCGAAGTCGCCCGGTACGCGCTTGGCGATTTCCTCGCACAGGGCGATGTAGGGCTCGTAGGCCAGCACCTGGAAGCAGGTGTGCGACAGCTT
>NZ_SSTC01000248.1 GCF_004801855.1 Pseudomonas sp. A-1
AGGCGGCGAAGCCGGCCGGGCCGCGGGCGCCGCTTGCGCGGGGCGGGCGGGGACGGCAGGCAGCGCGGGATAGTCGTCGGCAGGCGGTTCCTCGCCGGGCGCCGGATCACCGGCCACCGGATCGCCGGCCGCCGGCAGTTGCTCGGGATCGAAGGGGTCGGCGACGAGCGGCACCTCGACCCACAGCTGCCAGCGCTCGCCGGCCGGCTCCAGGCGGTCGAACACCTGCAGTTCGCTGCCCAGGCCGACCAGCAGCAGTTCGGCGCCATCGCCCACGGGCTGCAGGCTCCAGCTCAGGCTGCGGCCGTCGCCGGCGAAACCGCCGGCGCGCGGCCCCTGGTCGTCCAGCTGCAGGCGGGGCAGGCGCAGGCTGACCGCGCCGCTCTGCTCGTTGCGCCGGTACTCGGGGGCGCGGTCGAGCAGCAGCTGCAGGACGAAGCGCTCGCGCCCGTGCTGCGGCAGGGTGGCCAGCAGGCGCACCGGCGGCTCGCCGGCCGCCGCGGTCGCTGGCTCGGGCGCA
>NZ_SSTC01000249.1 GCF_004801855.1 Pseudomonas sp. A-1
CGGCAGCCTTCGGCGAACAGGGTGTACTTGGCGCGCAGTTCCATGCCCGGGGTGTACAGGCCGTCCTTGGGCTGGCCTTCGTGGTCGACGCCCAGATCGCCGGTGACGATGCCGCGCACCACGCCCTGCTCGTCGATCAGCGCTTCCTGGGCGGCGAAGCCCGGGTAGATCTCCACGCCCAGATTCTCGGCCTGCTGGGCCAGCCAGCGGCACAGGTTGCCCAGGGAGATGATGTAGTTGCCTTCGTTGTGCATGGTCTTGGGCACGGCGAAGTCGGGGATCCTGGTGGCGGCCTCGCTGCTCTTCAGCAGGTAGATGTCGTCGCGCTTGACCGGGGTGTTGAGCGGGGCGCCGAGGCTCTTCCAGTCGGGGAACAGTTCGGCCAGCGCACGCGGCTCGAACACCGCGCCGGAGAGGATGTGGGCGCCGACTTCGGAGCCTTTCTCCACCACGCAGACGCTGAGCTCCTGGCCGGCTTCGGCGGCCTTCTGCTTCAGGCGGCAGGCGGC
>NZ_SSTC01000250.1 GCF_004801855.1 Pseudomonas sp. A-1
GCCATGGTGCAGTGGTGGTACGGCCACAACGCCGTGGGCTTCTTCCTGACCACCGGCTTCCTCGGCATGATGTACTACTTCGTGCCCAAGCAGGCCGAGCGTCCGGTGTACTCCTACCGCCTGTCCATCGTGCACTTCTGGGCGCTGATCACCCTGTACATCTGGGCCGGTCCGCACCACCTGCACTACACCGCCCTGCCGGACTGGGCCCAGTCCCTCGGCATGGTGATGTCGGTCATCCTCCTCGCTCCGAGCTGGGGCGGCATGATCAACGGCATGATGACCCTCTCCGGTGCCTGGCACAAACTGCGCCATGACCCGATCCTGCGCTTCCTGGTGGTCTCCCTCGCCTTCTACGGCATGTCCACCTTCGAAGGCCCGATGATGGCCATCAAGACCGTCAACGCCCTGTCCCACTACACCGACTGGACCATCGGCCACGTGCATGCCGGCGCCCTCGGCTGGGTCGCCATGGTGTCGATCGGCTCGCTGTACCACCTG
>NZ_SSTC01000251.1 GCF_004801855.1 Pseudomonas sp. A-1
ACCACGTCGGCCTGGCCGAACTCGGGGTTGATGTCCTCCATCTCGTGCACCTGCTCGTAGGGCACCTCGGCCTCGGCCAGCAGCACGTTCATGTGCCCCGGCATCCGCCCGGCCACCGGGTGGATCGCGTACTTCACGGTCACGCCGCGGTGGGTCAGCTTCTCGGTCAGCTCCATCAGCGCGTGCTGGGCACGGGCCACCGCCAGGCCGTAGCCGGGGACGATGATCACGCTGTCGGCGTTGCCCAAGAGGAACGCGGCATCGTCGGCCGAGCCGCTCTTCACCGGGCGCTGCTCCTGGCTGCCGGCCACGGCCGCGCCGGCTTCGGCGCCGAAGCCGCCGAGGATCACGTTGAAGAACGAGCGGTTCATCGCCTTGCACATGATGTAGGAGAGGATCGCGCCCGAGGAACCGACCAGCGAACCGGCGACGATCAGCATCGAGTTGTTCAGCGAGAAGCCGATGCCGGCCGCCGCCCAGCCCGAGTAGCTGTTGAGCAT
>NZ_SSTC01000027.1 GCF_004801855.1 Pseudomonas sp. A-1
AAGCTCTCTTCCGGCTCCAGGTTGCCGAGCATCGAGCAGCCGGTGCGCATGACGTCCATCGGGTGGGCGCTGGCCGGGATGCGCTCGAGCACTTCCTTGAGGGCCTGGGGCAGGTCGCGCTGAGTCTGCAACTGGGTCAGGTAGGCGTCCAGCTGGGCCTGGGTGGGCAGTTCGCCGTAGAACAGCAGGTGGGCGACTTCCTCGAACAGGCAGTCCTTGGCCAGCTCGCGCACGTCATAGCCGCGGTAGGTCAGGCCGGCGCCTTCCTTGCCGACGGTGGACAGGGCGGTCTGTCCGGCGATCTGGCCGCGCAGGCCGGCGCCACTGAGCACTTTTGCTTCAGCCATGGCGTTCTCCTCTTGGATTTGTTCTGGGTGGTTTTCCGCGCCGATGGCCTTGTCCGAGGCGCAAGACGGCGCTGCTGGCGGCAGTTTCTATCAGGCTGGCCCCCTTGCCGGCGTCGAACCGGGGGTGGATTTTGCGGGTGGAAAATCCGCGGGCAGGGGTGGAGGTGCCCGGCCGGAGCTGGCGCCGGCCGGGCGTTCGCGGCGGAGTCAGGATGCGGAGTCGTCCCGCGCCTCGGCCGCGGCCTCCGCGGATGAGCCGGCACCGGGCACATCCCCGGTTGCCTCGCCTTCGACGCCGTGGGGCTCGGCGCGCTCGGCAGGTGCATGTGCGGCGGCCAGCCGCAGCTGGGCGGCCATCTCGATCAGGCTCGCCTGCAGCGCCTCCGTCTGGCGCGCCTGCAGGGTCATGCCCTCCACCTGTCGGGCAAGCTCTCCCTGGAGATCCTCAACGCGCGACTGCAGCAGGGACTTGCCGGCCTCCGCCAGGCCGAGCTGCTCCCTGAGGCCGGCGCAGGCGCTGGCCTGGCGCTCAAGGTCGGCCTCCCGGCCCGCCATGTCCCTGCGCAGCTGCCGGGCCTCGGTGACGAGGCGCTCGTTGTCGCGATTCAGCCGGGTCAGCTCGTCCTGCTTGACGATCAGGGTCTGCTGCAGCTGACGCAGCTCCACCTGCAGCTGCTGCACCTGCGCCTCGTGGCGGCGCTGCTCCTGTTCGCGCTGCTCCTTGCTGGCCGTGCGGTAGTGCTCCAGCGCCTCGCGCGCGTGCTGGTGCTTCTGCTCCAGCGAAACGACCTGGGCGTCGCGATCGGCCAGGCGTGCGGCCAGATCCTCGCCGGCCTGCAGCAGGCGCGCGCCCTCGATCTGCGCCTGGTGGCGCAGCTGCTGCTCCTCTGCGCAGGCAGCGCGCGCGGCCTGCAGCTGCCCGCTCAGGGCGGCGTTGTCGGCTTCGAGCTGGCGGATGCGCCCGGCTGCCTCGGTCAGCTGCTGCTGGTACTCGACCCGCTCGCGGGCCAGGGCCTCGCGCTCCGGCGCCACCGTCTGCTGCGCTTCTTCCTCCAAGCGCGCCGCCAGTTGCGCCACCAGCTCGCCAAGCTCCTGGCCGAGCGTGACTTCCTGTACGGGCCGCTCGCTTTCGGACGCCTCCAGCTCCCTGAGGTAGCGGTGGATGGTGGTCTTCGAGCCGGTATTGCCCAGCTCGACGCGTACCGCATCGATGCTGGGGTGCTCGCCGCGCGCCAGCAGGGTCTGGCGGGCCTTGTGGACCAGCGCCTTGTTGATGCCGCCTCGGGCCATGGGTCGCTCCTACGATTTCGTACTGTATTACGTGTTATGTACATATGTAGCATGATACGCAGATATGCTGTACATGAAACAGTCGATTCTATGATTGTATAAACAGGACTTATCCAATCTGATAGGCGGAAATGCCGCTCCACTGTCGCTGGCCGGTACGAAATCGGCCTGCCGGGAGTGGCTGGCGTGGAAGAGGAAGAGAAAAGGCCGTCTGGATTCCGGCCAGAGCGGAGCAGATCCCGCGCAGGCGCTGCCGGTTCCGGGCGCGGATCGACGCGCGCTGGCGGGCACGGGGCAGGACGCCGGGGAGGGGGTGATGGCGGCGTGCCGCCGCCTGCCGGCTCCGGGCAAATCCCTTACCATAGTGCCGCCCCATCTGATGTCCTGACCGGAAACCGTCGCATGCTGTCTGCCGTCAAGCGCTACAAACTGCTCCTCTCCGGAGTCCTGGCGCGCTACTTCCCGCGCACCGTGGCCTACCTGCGCGCCGAGCGCGAGGCCGCGCTGTTCCACCAGGCGCCGGCGCCGCGGGCCAACAAGCAGGGCAAGGCGTCGGCCGGCAAGGCCCGCCCGGCGGCGAAGCAGCCAGGCGCCAGGTCAGCCAAGACAACCAAGGCCGACAAGGCAGACAAGCCGCGGGCCCCGGCCAGGCCGCGCGGCGGCGCCGGCATCTACGGCCCGGCGCTGCTGGCGGTCGAGCCCGCGCAGGTCGAGGCCATGCGCGCGCGGGTGGCCGAGGCGGTGGCCGCCGGGGTGATCCGCGCGCCTTCGGACGAGCAGTGGGCGATGATCCTCGCCCGCCAGCCGGCGACCCGCATCTTCGCCGGCGCCGGCTCCGGCAAGTCCACCACCCTGGTGCTGCGCGTGGTGTTCATGCTCTGCCACCTGGGCATCCCGGCCGAGCGGCTGACGGTGATTTCCTTCACCAACGCCTCCTGCGCCGAGCTGCGCGAGCAGCTGCTGCGGGTGCTGGGCTTCTGGCAGTACCCCTTCAATGAGGCGCAGGCCCGCCACTGCGTGCGCACCTTCCACTCGGCGATGGCGCAGCTGGCCCGCACGCAGCTGTGCACCCCGGCCTGGTTCGAGCAGCTGGACGACCGGGCCGCCGCGACCGACGAGCCGGACACCCCGCTGGGCGGCGGCCGCCTGCGGCCTGCCCAGCAGCGCCTGCTCAAGCAGGCCTACCAGCGCTGCTATGCCGAGGAGCCGGGTTTCGCCGAGCGGGTGCACGCGCTGCTCGGCCTGCCGGCGCCGAGCGGCAAGCGCGGCCGCGCACCGCTGGACGGTCTGCGCCTGGCCGGCGAGTTCGCCGCCGTGCCGCTGTTCGAGGCCTTCTACGCCCAGGCCGGCTTCATCGATAGCATCGGCCTGCGCATCGACCAGCTGGATGCCGGGGCGCTGGACTGCCCGGAGCGCGAGCGCAGCTTCGTCGCCGCGCTGGTGGCGTTCTGGAAGCACTTCGAGGCGGTTCTCGAGGAGCAGGGGCTGCTGACCTTCAACGGCGCCTTCCAGCGCCTCACCCGCCAGTTGGCCGAGGGCGGCGAGGGCATCGCGGGCGAGGCCCTGGCGCCCTTCGCCCATCTGCTGATCGACGAATTCCAGGACATCTCGCCGCAGATCGTCCAGTGGCTGCAGGCCGTCCACGCCAGCCTGGCGCGCCGCGGCGAGCCGGTCAGCCTGATGGCCATCGGCGACGACTGGCAGTCGATCTACGGCTGGCGCGGCAGCTCGCCGGAGCTGTTCATGGACTTCGACAGGCACTTTCCCGGCAAGGGCAAGGCGAAGGCCAGTGCGGTGCTCAACCTCTCCACCAACTACCGTTCCATCGAGCCGGTGATCCGCGACGGCGAGCGGGTGCTCGCCGCCGTGGCGGTCAAGCAGGCCAAGACCAGCCAGGCGGCCAGGGCCGTGCAGCCGGGCGACCATGGCGTGCAGGTGGTGACCGGCTTCGAGCTGAACAGCCGTATGCCCGAGCTGCTCGCGCAGGTGCGCGCCCAGTGCGAGCACGCCGCCAGCCGGCAGAGCGCCGAACGCATCGCGGTGCTGCTGCTCAGCCGGCGCAACGAGCCGTTGCAGCAGATCCAGCGCGAACTGGGCCGCAAGCTGCCGGTCAAGGCGCTGACCATCCACCGCGCCAAGGGGCTGCAGGCCGAGGTGGCGATCATCGTCGACGACTGCGCGGCGCCCGAGCCGCACCCGCTGCGCAACGCGCTGTACGCCCGCTCGGGCTTCTTCCGCAACAGCTACGACCAGGCCATGCAGGACGAGAGCCTGCGCCTGGCCTACGTGGCGATCACCCGCGGGGTGAGCCGGGTGCTGTGGTTCACCCGCAAGGCGCAGGGGGCGACCAGGTTGCTCGGCCGCGGCGCCGCGCAGACGCGCTAGCTGCTCGGCGGAAGCGAGCCGTCACCCCTGCAGGCGGTCGATCACCCGGCGCCGTCGGGCGCCGGGGTTGTCACGCTCAGGGGCGCTCGATGGCCAGCGCCACGCCCTGGCCGCCGCCGATGCACAGGGTGGCCAGGCCGCGCCTGGCGTCGCGGCGGATCATCTCGTGGAGCAGGGTCACCAGGATGCGGCAGCCGGAGGCGCCGATCGGGTGGCCGAGGGCGATGGCGCCGCCGTTGACGTTGACCTTCTCCGTGTCCCAGCCGAGTTCCTTGCCGACCGCCAGCGCCTGGGCGGCGAAGGCCTCGTTGGCCTCGATCAGGTCGAGGTCGGCGAGTTGCCAGCCGGCCTTGTCCAGGCAGCGGCGGGTGGCGGCCACCGGGCCGATGCCCATGATCGCCGGATCGACGCCGGCGTTGGCATAGGCCTTGACGCGCGCCAGCACCGGCAGGCCCAGTCGCTCGGCCCTGGCGGCGCTCATCAGCAGCACTGCGGCGGCGCCGTCGTTGAGGGTCGAGGCGTTGCCGGCGGTGACGCTGCCGTCCTTCCGGAACGCCGGCTTGAGCTTGCCCAGGCTCTCGGCGCTGGTGCCCTCGCGCGGCTGCTCGTCGACGGCGAAGGGCAGCGGCTCGCCCCTGCGCTGCGGGATCGGCACCGGGGTGATTTCGTCGGTGAAGCGGCCGGCCGCCAGCGCCGCGCAGGCCTTCTGCTGCGAGGCGGCGGCGAAGGCGTCCTGCTCCTCGCGGGACAGGCCGTATTTCTCCACCAGGTTTTCGGCGGTGATGCCCATGTGGTAGTCGTGGAAGGCGTCCCACAGACCGTCGTGGATCATGCTGTCGAGCATCTGCGCATGGCCCATGCGCAGGCCGGTGCGCGCCTTGGGCAGCACATAGGCCGACAGGCTCATGTTCTCCATGCCGCCGGCGATCACCACCTCGGCGTCGCCGCAGCGGATCGCCTGGGCGGCCAGGTGCAGGGCCTTGAGGCCGGAGCCGCAGACCTTGTTGAGGGTCAGCGCCGGCACGGCGTGCGGCAGGCCGGCGAGGATGGCGGCCTGGCGGGCGGGGTTCTGGCCGGCGCCGGCGGTGAGCACCTGGCCGAGGATCACCTCATCGACGGCGGCCGGGTCGAGGCCGGTCTTCTCCAGCAGGGCGCGGATCACGGTGGCGCCCAGTTCGGCGGCGGGGATGGCGCTCAGCGCGCCCTGGAAGGCGCCGATGGCGGTACGGGTGGCGGCGACGATGACGACTTCGTGCATGGGGGGGCTTCCCTTGTTGTGATTGCGGGCTGCGCTGGCGGGCGAGGCGGCTGTCGCTGCGCCCCGCCTGGTGGGAAATCGCTGCGCGAGTTTCCCACCCTGCCGTTGGTTCGGTGCCGGATCGGGCGTCAGGCGAAGTGCATTTCCGGGACGTGCTCCGGCACCACCAGTTCGCCGGCGGTCTTGGCGACGATCTCCTCGACGCTCACCCCCGGTGCGCGCTCCTTGAGCACGAAGGCGCCGTTCTCGATCTCCAGATAGGCGAGATCGGTCAGCACCCGGCGGATGCAGCCGGCGCCGGTCAGCGGCAGGTTGCAGCGCGGCAGCAGCTTGGACTCGCCGTCCTTGGAGGCGTGGGTCATCAGCACGATGATGTTCTCCGCGCCGGCCACCAGGTCCATGGCGCCGCCCATGCCCTTGACCAGCTTGCCGGGGATCATCCAGGAGGCGATGTTGCCCTGCACGTCCACCTCGAAGGCGCCGAGCACGGTGAGGTCGACGTGGCCGCCGCGGATCATGGCGAAGGACTGCGCGGAGTCGAAGATCGCCGCGCCCCTGGTGGCGGTGACCGTCTGCTTGCCGGCGTTGATCATGTCCGGGTCCAGTTCCTCCTCGGTGGGGAAGGCGCCCATGCCGAGCAGGCCGTTCTCCGACTGCAGCATCACCTCGATGCCCTCGGGCACGTAGTTGGCCACCAGGGTCGGGATGCCGATGCCGAGGTTGACGTAGTAGCCGTCCTTGAGCTCGCGCGCGACGCGCTGAGCCATCTGTTCGCGGGTAAGTGCCATCGCAGGCCTCTTCTTGTCAGGTAATGGCGAAAGGGTCAGGCGCGCACGGTGCGCTTTTCGATGCGCTTCTCGAAGCTGCCCTGGATGATCCGGTCGACGTAGATGCCGGGGGTGTGGATCTGGCTGGGCTCCAGCTCGCCGGGTTCGACGATCTCCTCCACCTCGACCACGGTGATCCGCCCGGCGCTGGCCACCAGCGGATTGAAGTTCTGCGCGGTGTGGCGGTAGATCACGTTGCCGTAGTGGTCGGCCTTCCAGCCCTTGACGATGGCGAAGTCGCCGGTGATGGCTTCCTCGAGGATGTAGTGGCGGCCCTTGATCTGGCGGGTCTCCTTGCCCTCGGCCACCGCGGTGCCATAGCCGGTGGCGGTGAAGAAGGCCGGGATCCCGGCGCCGCCGGCGCGGATGCGCTCGGCCAGGGTGCCCTGCGGAGTCAGCTCGACCTCCAGCTCGCCATTGAGCAACTGCTGCTCGAACAGCGCGTTCTCGCCGACGTAGGAGGCGATCATCTTGCGGATCTGCCGGTCTTCCAGCAGCACGCCCAGGCCGAAGCCGTCCACCCCGCAGTTGTTGGAAACCACGGTCAGGCCGCGGGTGCCGCGGCGGCGGATTTCCGCGATCAGGTTTTCCGGGATGCCGCACAGGCCGAAACCGCCGGCCAGGATGGTCATGTCGTCGGTCAGCCCGGCCAGGGCTTCCTCGTAGCTGCCTACTCGCTTGTCGAGTCCACTCATTGCTGCGCCTCTTGTCGTCGTCGAGCCGGCAGCCGCGCTGCCGGGCGTTGACCGAGAGCTTCTGTGTTCGGCGTTGATTTGTTAAGTTTGTTTTTGAAATCGATTGATCGGGAAAACAAATCAATGACCGTCAAGCAGTTGCGCGCCTTCCTCGCCGTGGCGCAGAGCCTGAGCTTCGCCCAGGCCTGCGAGCGTCTGCACCTGTCGCAGCCGGCGTTGAGTCTGGCGATCAAGAGCCTGGAGGACTCCCTCGGCGGTCCCCTGCTGGTGCGTACCACGCGCAGCGTGGCGCTGACCCCGGAAGGCGAGACGCTGCTGCCGCTGGCCCGCCGCCTGCTCGCCGACTGGGACAACACCGAGGAGCTGCTGCGTCAGCACTTCACCCTGCAGCTGGGCAAGGTGGCCATCGCGGCCATGCCTTCCTTCGCCGCCAACCAGCTGCCGTTGCTGCTCCGGGCATTTCGCGACCGCCATCCGCGGGTCAACGTGGCGGTGCACGACGTGATCAACGAGCAGGTGCTGGAGATGGTGCGCAACCACCGGGTCGAGCTGGGCATCGGCTTCGAGCCCGAGCAGGCCGGAGAGCTGGAGTTCACCGAACTGTACGCCGACCGCTTCGTCGCCGTGCTGCCGGCCGACTCGCCGCTGGCCCGGCAGGCGCAGGTCGGTTGGGAACAACTGCTGCAGGGCGACTTCATCGCCCTGCAGCGGCCGTCGGCGTTACGCCTGCTGCTCGAGGAGAGCCTGGCGCGCAGCGGGCGCACGCTGACGGTCGCCTTCGAGAGCCACCAACTGGTCACCGTGGGACGCATGGTGGCCTGCGGTCTGGGGGTGAGCGCGATCCCGTCGCTGTGCATCCGCCAGATGCAGGAACTTGGCGCGGTCTGTGTGCCGCTGGACGAGCCGGTCGTCGAGCGGCGGGTGGGCCTGCTGTGCCACGCCGGGCGCAAGCTGTCGAGCGCGGCGCAGGCCCTCCGGGCGGTGATCATGGAAGTTTCGCGCTCTCCGACCGGGGGCTTCGGGCTACCCGTGGTCCCGCGCTAGTCCTCAGCGCCTGGCCAGCGCCAGCTGGTCCAGGCGCTCGATGCCCTTGCCCAGATAGCGCACCGCGCTGCGCGAGGCGACGCCCTTGCCGGAGTCGAGCAGGTGCGGGCGGATGAAGTTGTAGTCCGTCCATACCTTGCCGAGCGTGGCGCCCGCGTCCGGCAGTTCCTCGAGCAGTGCGGCGTGGCGGGCGGCGACGCGCTGGTCGATCTCGCGGAAGCTGTCCTCGTGGAAGTCCACGGCGAAGATCCCCAGGTTGGTGAAGGCCTGGGTCTCGTAGAGCAGCAGCAGGCGACCCAGATCGAGGCTCTGCTGCTGCAGCCGCCCGGCCGGCGAGTCGTCGGCGCCCGTTCCGCCATAGGCTGCCGCGGCGGCCTTCTCCAGCTCGCCGTGGGCGCGCAGCAGCGGGTTGATCCAGCGGGCGTACTGTCCGGCGGCATCCTCCGGCTGCTTCTCGAGCTGGGCGAGCGCCTCCTGCAGGCCCTGCACGGCCTCGCCGAGCCCCGGGGTGGCGGGCGCCTCGCCGGCCAGGCGTCCGAGGCTGGCGAGGTGTGCCCGGTAGGCCTCGCGAACCTCCGGGGAGAAGGTCGAGGCCGAGTCGTGATAGTTGAAATACACCAGCACGTTGGCGACCAGCAGGAAGCCGTGGCTGCGCATGGCGTGCAGACGGTCGCTGGCGTCGGTGGTGGCCCAGGCGGGCAGGGTGGTCAGGAGCAGCAGGGTCACTGCCAGAAGGCGGCGCAGCATGGTGGGGGCATCCTGTCGTTGGAGTGGGGGAGCTTGTCCGCGGCGCGTGCGCCGCCGGCGGAAATTACCGCTTCCATTGCCCGCGGCCGTAGTCCGCATGGACGATGTCGGCATTTTCTTCGCGAGTAGCATGAGGATCGCAACGAATCATTCCCGGGCCATGTCCGCCGGGCGGAGTGAATCCGATGAAGCTGGAAAAACAAAAACTGATACTGCTTCTGTTCTTCGTCATGACGGCACTGCTGCTGGTATTCCTCTGCGTCCACGATCCCTATGCCGAACGGCTGCGCGCGGACGACTTCATGGGCCTGATCCTCTCGCGGATGGGCCTGGCGCCATTTATCAACGGTTTCTGAGGCGGTCAGGCCGCCTGTTCGCAACAAAACGGTCGAGCGTGTTTGGCGGTAACCTCCAGGGGGGTTACCGTCTTTTTTTGTCCGTGCGTCGGTGTTTCCGGCAGCCCGCCGTGGGGCGGGCTGCCGGAAGCCTCACTGCGGCCGCCAGGCCAGCGCCGCCTCGCTCTCGCGACTCAGTGCGTAGACCCGCAGCAGCAACAGCACCGGCACCACCACCGTCAGGCTGCTGGCCAGCAGGGCGTAGCGCAGCGACTCCTGGCCGAAGGTCGGCAGCAGCAGGTCGCTGAGCATGCCGGTGGCCAGCGGGCCGAGGCCGACGCCGAGGATGGTGGAGAGGATGGTCTGCAGCGCCATCGCCGTGCCGCGCCGGTCCGGGGCGACCAGATGGGTGATCAGGGTGTAGGACGGCGCCACCCACCAGACGCTGAAGAAGCAGGCCAGCGCGCACCACAGCAGCGCGGTCGGTACCGCCAGGGCGCCGAACTGGGCGAGGGTGCCGGCCGGCCAGAGCAGGTAGGCGGTGATCGCCAGGGCGCCGAGCAGATTGCCGAGCAGCGGGATGCCGAGCAGCCACAGGCGGCTGCGCTGCGCCAGGTGGTCGGTCAGCCAGCCGCTGGTCAGGGTTCCGATGGCGGCCACGCCGCCGCCGACCAGCCCGGCGAGCAGGCCGGCCTGCTGCAGCGACAGGTCGTGGGAGCGCACCAGGAAGCTGGCGTTCCACATCGCCAGGGCGTAGCCGCTCAGGGTGCAGAAGCCGCCGGCGACCAGCAGGCAGCGCAGCGCCGGTTCGCGCCACAGCTCCAGCGCGGTGCGCAGCATGCCCTGCGGCGCCGCCGGCACATGGCTGATCTCCCAGCGGCCGCGCTGCGGCTCGCGCACGGTCACGGCCAGCAGCGCAGCGATCAGCAGCCCCGGCAGGCCGATGAGGATGAAGGTGGTGCGCCAGCCGTGGGTCTCCACCAGCCAGGCGCCGACCGACAGGCCGATCAGTGCGGCGAAGGTCGGCGCGGCGGTGAAGCAGCTGATGGCGAACGAGCGCCGGTGCGGCGGATAGAGGTCGGCGATCAGCGAGAAGGCGGTCGGCGTCGCCGGCGCCTCGGCACTGGCCACCGCCATGCGCACCAGCACCAGCACCAGGAAGCCGCCGGCCAGGCCGCAGGCCATGGTCGCCAGCGCCCACAGCAGGCAGGAGGCGGCGAGCAGGCGGGTGCGCGGCAGGCGGTCGGCCAGACGCCCGGCCGGCAGGCCGAGCACCGCGTAGACGGCGGCGAAGGCGAGGCCGGAGATCAGCCCCATGGCGCTGTCGCTGGCGCCGAACTCCTGCTTGATCGGCTCGATCATCACCGCCAGGATCTGGCGGCCGACGAAGTTGTCGGCGTACATCAGGGCCAGCAGGAACAGCAGGCCGTGGCTGTGCCACAGGCCGGGGGAGGGGGTGGCGCGGGCCATGGCGGCCTCCTTGCAGAGGGCCGGCCCGGCGGTCGGGCGGCTCGCGATGCCGTCACGGCGCCCGGCCGGTCCGGTCGGGGGATGGCCCGGCCGCGCAATACACCCCGCGCGGCCGGGCGGATACCACTAACCGGCCTGGCGCCTCGGCGGCGCCAGGCCGGCGACGCTCAGACCGGCAGGCCGCGCTGGCGGGCCATGGTCATCGCGGTGTCCTCGATCATGTCCTCCTGGCCGCCGACCATGCCGCGGCGACCCATCTCGACGAGGATCTCGCGGGCCGACACGCCGTACTTCTTCTCGGCGCGCTTGGCAAACAGCAGGAACGAGCCGTAGACCCCGGCGTAGCCCATGGTCAGGGCGTCGCGGTCGCTGCGGATCGGGAAGTCCATGATCGGCACCACCAGGTCCTCGGCCACGTCCTGGATGCCGAACACGCTGACGCCGGTCTCGATGCCCATGCGGTCGCACACCGCGACGAGGATCTCCATCGGCGTATTGCCGGCCCCGGCGCCGAGGCCGGCACAGGCGGCGTCGATGCGGGTGGCGCCGGCGCCGATGGCGGCGATGGAGTTGGACACGCCCATCGACAGGTTGTGGTGGCCGTGGAAGCCGATCTCGGTGGCCGGATCGAGCACTTCGCGCAGCGCGGCGACCCGCGCGGCCACGTCGTCGGGCAGCATATAGCCGGCCGAGTCGGTGATGTACACGCAGTTGGCGCCGTAGCTCTCCATCAGCTTGCCCTGCCTGGCCAGGCCTTCCGGGCTGTTCATGTGCGCCATCATCAGGAAGCCGACGGTGTCCATGCCCAACTGGCGGGCGATGCTGATGTGCTGCTCGGAGACGTCCGCCTCGGTGCAGTGGGTGGCCACGCGGATGGTCGAGACGCCCAGCTCGTGGGCCATGCGCAGGTGGTCGACGGTGCCGATGCCCGGCAGCAGCAGGGCGGAGACCCTGGCCTGCTTCATCAGCGGGATCACCGCCGACAGGTATTCCTCGTCGCTGTGCGCCGGGAAGCCGTAGTTCACCGAGCGCCCGCCGAGGCCGTCGCCGTGGGTGACCTCGATCAGCGGCACGCCGGCGGCGTCCAGGCCGCTGGCGATGTCCTTCATCTGCTGCAGGCTGATCTGGTGGCGCTTGGGGTGCATGCCGTCGCGCAGGCACATGTCGTGGACGGTGATTTTCTTGCCGCGAAGATCCATGGTCGGCTCCTTAGGCGAGGGCGGGTTGCGGGGCGAGGGTCAGTTCGCCGCTGAGGATTTCCTCGGCGAACATCTCGGCGGTGCGCGCGGCGGCGGCGGTCATGATGTCGAGGTTGCCGGCGTACTTGGGCAGGTAGTCGCCCAGGCCCTCCACCTCCATGAAGATCGACACGCGGTTGCCGTCGAACACCGGGCCGTTGACCAGCTTGTAGCCCGGCACGTACTGCTGCACCTGCTCGGTCATCGCCAGGATGGCGGCGGTGATTGCTTCGCGGTCCGGCGCGGTCTCGGTCAGGCAGTGCACGGTGTCGCGCATGATCAGCGGCGGCTCGGCCGGGTTGATGACGATGATCGCCTTGCCCTGCTTGGCGCCGCCGACCTTCTCGATGGCGCCGGCGGTGGTGCGGGTGAATTCGTCGATGTTCTTGCGGGTGCCCGGGCCGACCGACTTGGAGGCGGCGGTGGCGACGATCTCGGCGTACTCCACCGGCTGCACGCTGGACACCGCCGCCACCAGCGGGATGGTCGCCTGGCCGCCGCAGGTGACCATGTTGACGTTCATCGCCCCGGCCTTGAGGTTGTGCTTGAGGTTGACCGGCGGCACGCAGTAGGGGCCGATGGCGGCCGGGGTCAGGTCGATCATCAGCACGCCCAGCTCATTCAGCTTGCGGCTGTTCTCGGCGTGCACGTAGGCCGAGGTGGCGTCGAAGGCGATCTGGATGTTGTCTTCCAGCACGTGCGGCAGCAGGCCGTCGACGCCGTCGCTGGTGGTCTTCAGGCCCAGCTCGCGGGCGCGGGCCAGGCCCTCGGAGGTGGCGTCGATGCCGACCATCCACACCGGCTCCAGCACCGGGCTGCGCTTGAGCTTGTAGAGCAGGTCGGTGCCGATATTGCCCGGCCCGATCAGGGCACATCTGATCTTCTTGGTCATGGTTTCGCTCTCGAAAAGGGGGACATCAGGGCACGAAGCGCAGCGAGGCTTCGCCCAGGCCGCTGAGGGAGAGGTGGATCTGATCGCCGGCCGTCACCGGCACCAGCGGGGCGAGGGCGCCGGAGAGGATCACCTCGCCCTTGCGGAACGGGATGCCCAGCTCGCCCAGGGTGTTGGCCAGCCAGGCCACCGCCGCGCAGGGATGGCCCTGCACCGCGCTGCCCAGGCCGCTGCCGGCGGGCTGGCCGTTCTTGCTCATCTCCAGGCGCACGGCGGCGAGATCCAGGCTGCGCGGGTCGATGCGCTGCTCGCCGAGGGCGAACACGCCGCAGGAGGCGTTGTCGGCCACGGTGTCCTGGATGCGGATCTTCCAGTCGTGGATGCGCGAGTCGACGATCTCGAAGCAGGGCACCACCCAGGCGCTGGCGGCCAGCACGTCCTCGGCGGTGATGCCGGGGCCGACCAGGTCCTCGGTGAGGATGAAGGCGATCTCGCCCTCGGCGCGCGGCTGGATCAGGCGGTGCTCGGCGAGGCTGACATCGCTGCCGTCGGCCACCTGCATGCGGTCGGTGAGGAAGCCGAAGTCCGGCTGGTGGACGTTGAGCATGTCCTGCACGGCCTTGCTGGTGACGCCGATCTTCTTGCCGATCACCTTCTCGCCCTGCTGCTCGCGCTGGGCGAGGAAACGCAGGGAAATGCGGTAGGCGTCGTCTAGGGTGATGTCCGGGTGGCGCTCGGTGAGCGGCGCCAGGGTGCGCCGGTCGCGCAGGGCGGCGAACAGCTCGTCGCCGAGGGTATCGATCAGGGATTCGTTCATGCGATTGCCTTCTTGTAGGGGCGAATTCATTCGCCTTGCCGGGGCATGTGGGCGAATGAATTCGCCCCTACAGCGTCTTTCAGCCCGGCCAGACGCTGTTCTCGGCGCCGCCGTCGACCTCGAGGATCTTGCCGGTCACCCAGCGCGACGCCGGGCTGGCCAGGTACAGGGCGGCGCAGGCGATGTCCTCGACCTCGCCGAGGCTGCCCAGCGGGGTGCCGGTTTCCATCGCGATGCGCATCTCGGCCGGCATCACCCGCTGCAGGGCATCGGTGAGGATCGGTCCGGGAGCGATGCCGTTGACCCGCACCTGAGGGGCGAAGTCCTGGGCCAGCAGACGGGTCATCTGGGTCAGTGCTGCCTTGGCGGTGCCGTAGGCGCTGAACTGGCGCTGGGCGTAGCGCGCCGCGCCGGAGGTGATGTTGATGACGTTGCCGCCGCCGGCCTCGCGCATGTGCGGCACGCACAGCTGGGTGAGGTGGTAGGCCGAGGTGACGTTGAAGCGCAGGATCTCCTCCAGGCGCTCCGGGGTCAGCGTCAGCGGGTCGTTGGGCCCGGCGCCGCCGGCGTTGTTGACCAGATGGGTGATGCGCCCGAACTGCTCGCGGGCGGCCGCCACCAGCGCCTCGCGCTGCGCACCATCGTTGACGTCGCAGGTCAGCGCCAGGGCGCGGCGGCCCAGGGCGCGGACCTCGTCGGCCACGCCCTGCACGTCGGCCAGGGTGCGCGCCGCGCAGACCACGTCGGCGCCGGCTTCGGCGTAGGCGAGGGCGATGGCGCGGCCGATGCCGCGGCCACCGCCGGTGATCACGGCGACGCTGCCGTCGAGGTTGAAGCGCTGCAGGATGGTCATGGCGTATCTCCTTGTCGTTGTTGTCGGTCCGGGAAAGGTTTCAGCGCGCCGCCCACAGGTCGGGCAGACCGGGATCGGTGGCGGCCACCAGGCGCTTGAGCAGCACCTTGAGCGCCATCACGTCGCCGGGCTCCAGCTTGTCGGCGACCTCGCTCTCGACGGCCTTGGCCAGGGCGATCTCGTGCAGCGAGCGTTCGCGGCCGGCAGCGGTCAGCAGGTAGCGGCGCTCGCCGTCGGCGTCCTGCTCGCCGGCGATCAGGTCGCTGCGCTCCAGCTCGGCCAGCGTCTGTGCGCTCACCCGGTGGCCGGTGTAGCCGACGAAGGCGTTGAGCTCGTCGAGGGTCAGGTTGTCGCTGATGCACAGCACCGAGAGGATGAAAAACACGTGCTCGTCGAGGCTCTGCGCGGCCAGCAGGCGGCGCAGGCTGTCGAGCATCTGGTAGTGGGCACGGCCGAGCAGGTAGCCGAGCAGGTCCTCGGTGTAGCTGCACTCCGGCGGCGGGGTGGCGCCCAGGCGCAGTTCCTGGCGCGGCTTGCGCGCGGCCAGCGCGTACTGGCCGCTCTGGAAGGCCAGCGGCGGCCGCTCGCTGCTGTCGAAGGCGAGCACCTCGCCGACGAAGATCACATGGTCGCCGCCCTCGTACTGGAAGGCGGTGCGGCACTGGAAGCGCGCGGTGCAGCCGGGCAGCAGCGGCGCCGGGCCGATGCCGTCGTCCAGCTCGATGCCGGCGAACTTGTTGCTGCCCTGGGTGGCGAAGCGCCCGGACAGCGGCTCCTGCTCGGCGGCCAGCACGTGCACGTTCCAGAAGCGGCTTTCGCTGAACGCCGGCAGGCTGCGTGAGCTCTTGGCCAGGCTCCACAGCACCAGCGGCGGATTGAGCGACACCGAGTTGAAGCTGTTGGCAGTGATGCCGACCGCCTCGCCCTCGGCGGTGCGGGTGGTGATGATGGTCACCCCGGTGGTGAAGGTGCCCAGGGCGGCACGGAAGGCCTGCGGGTCGAAGGTAGCCGGAGCGTTCATGCTCTGCCTCGCGGGTTCGGGGGATGGTGCACAGAGTATTCGCAGCGCAGGCGGGACGTGGCATCGTCTCTATGGACGAGGCGTCGGAAAGGCGGCCCTCGCCACTATCGCCGCAGGGCGCCGCACCGGCCGCCGCCGCAAGGATCGAGGAGGTTCGATGAGTTCCGTGATTACCACTGTCGAGGGGCTGGCCGCGCTGCTGGCTGCGCAGAAGACCGCCCTCATTGCCGAGGGCGCTGTCCCTGCAGGCGAACGGCGCCGGCGCATCCAGCAGGTGATCGACCTGCTGGTGGCCTGGCACAAGCCGCTGGCGAAGGCGATGGACGAGGACTTCGGCAATCGCCCGGCGGGCTTCTCGCTGATGAACGACGTGCTCGGCTCGCTGGCCTCACTCAAGCACGCCCGCGACCATCTGGAGGAGTGGATGCAGCCGCAGGAGCGCCAGCCGTTCCCGCCCTATGATCAGCTCGGCGCCCGGGCGCGGGTGCTCTACCAGCCCAAGGGTTCGGTGGCCATCGTCGGCACCTGGAACGCGCCGCTGTTCACCCTGCTCAGCCCGCTGGCCTACGTGCTGGCCGCCGGCAACCGGGCGATCCTCAAGCCCTCGGAGATCGCCCCGCGCACCGCCGAGGTGCTGGCCGCCGCCTGCGCCGAGCACCTCGATCCGCAGGTGGTCGGCGTGGCCATGGGCGGCGTCGAGATGGCCGAGGCGGTGACCCGCCAGCCGTTCGACCATCTGGTGTTCACCGGCAGCACCGCCATCGGCAAGGCGGTGATGCGCAACGCCGCGGAGAACCTGGTGCCGCTGACCCTGGAGCTGGGCGGCAAGTCGCCGACCATCGTCTCGCGCAGCGCCGACCTGGCCACCGCCGCCTTCCGCATCGCCGCCGCCAAGGCCAGCAACGGCGGCCAGTTGTGCGTCAACCCGGACCTGGTCTATGTGCCGCGCGAGCAGACCGAGGCGTTCCTCGTCGAGCTGCAGGGCGCCTACGCCAGCCTGTTCCCGCAGGTGCAGGGCAACCCGGACGTGGTGGCCGTGGTCAACCAGCGCCATCTGGCGCGGGTCGAGGGGCTGGTGGAGGATGCCGTGGCCGCCGGGGTGCGCGTCGAGTCGCTGCCTGAAATCCTGCCGGCCGATGCCGCAGACCGCCGCCGGCCGCTGCGCGTGGTGGTCGATCCGCCGGCCGCCTGCCGCATCCAGCAGGAGGAGATCTTCGGCCCGGCCATGGTCCTGCTGCCCTACGACACCATCGACGCGGTGCTCGCCGACATCAACCGCCGCGACCGGCCGCTGGCGCTGTACTGGTTCGGCACGGACGAGGCCGAGAAGCAGCGAGTGCTGGAGCACAGCCTGTCCGGCGGGGTGACCATCAACGACGCCATGATGCACGCCGCCATGCAGGACGCCCCGTTCGGCGGCATCGGCGCTTCCGGGATGGGCCACTACCACGGCCGCGAGGGCTTCCTCGAATTCAGCCACGCACGCACGGTGTTCGAGGCCGGCGCCTACGACCCGCGCCGCGAGTGGGGCCTGCTGCCGCCGTATGGCGAGCACTTCCTGGCGGCGATGGAGGCGCAGATCACCCCGTAGCCCGTAGGGTGGGAAACTGCCGAAGGCATTTCCCACCCTTGGCGCGGGCCCGGTGGAAGATCGCTGCGCGAGTCTTCCACCTTACGGTGCTGACCTATCAGCCCTGTAGATGTTCAGATGGTCAGCATCGCCGTCGTGTTGGGGAGGCTGGCTGCGGTGATCCCGGCATCGCAGGGGGCGTGTAACAGCGGCTCGACTTGCGGTCACTGGCAGCCTCAATGGTGACTTGTGGCTGGGTGTTCAGCCAGGTTTCGAGGCGCTGCCAGACGGAATCGGTGAGATCGACAACCCTCTCCCCGCGCCGGCCGGCGTTCATGCGCAGACCAAAGTCCTCTGGAAGCAGGGGGCCGAAGGCGCCGAAGAGCCAAGCGTAATCAAACACAAGGACGTTCAGCCCGCCGGTATCACGTTCTTGGGCCTCAGGGCCGTGAACGGGATTGGGTTGCCAGGCGAAGACACCGTTTCCGGTAGGCTTATAGAAGTTGTCCGGTACGACGGTACGGTCAGGCTTCTTCGAGGCGAAGCGGCGGTCGTTCCAATACTCAGTGAAGGTCAGTACTTCGGAGACGATGCCGGCCCATACGACACTGTGGCCTGAGGTGGGATTCACTGTCGCACCTGCAAATGCGAGCACGAGCTCCCCGACCTTCGCCTTCTTGCGGATGCGCGGCTTACAGACAGCCAGCGTAACGGCCGGCGAATCGTAGTTTGGTGCGGAGCCTGCGTCCGTGGCGATCACATACGTGTGGACTCGCATAGTCATGCCTCCTGCGCAAAGAGCTGATCGATCCACGCGAGCGCATCGGCACGATTCGTGATGTCTGCGACGAATTCCTGACCACGTGCGGCGGCCTCCAGAGTCCCGGACGACGACCAGCGCGGCGATGGGTGATAGGTCAGGCCGACTCCGCCGCGCGTTGGGTTCAGCCAGTCAGGTACCGACCAAATGGACGGACTCGGCGCATGACTCTCGGTCAGTCGAAAGCCCGTCTTGAACAGGCCGAAGCCCGGGCGCTGGGTTATGCGACCGTCCAGCATCAGGCGGTCGGCAGCAAGGTAAAGCGTGTTGTTTTTCTTCCAGCCAGCCCGGATGTGTGGGTGTTCTTTGAGCCAGGGGTAGCGCTCACCCGCATGTGTTCCATCGACACCCAGAGAGAGGACCTCCCCGATTTGCAACCACCCAAATACGCGATGCTCGCGTTGCCCCTCGTAGGACCAGCGGCCTTGGATTTGCGTCGCAGGTCGGAACAGCCCCCAGAATAGGAACAAGTCGCCAACACCGACACCTTGCCCGGCGAGATGACTCTGCGCTGCGGCAAGCTGACCGAGTGCGCCGCGCCACCCGGGCGCGCGAGGGCGCAAGCTGGGATCAATATCTGGATCGAGGTGGCATGGAGTTGCTCTCGTGTGGCGACCTCGGGTGAGTTGTTCGATGAGTGTCGGAATCGGTTCAGCCAGGTCGCCGAAGGTGATGGGCGTCGGCATGCTTGTGGGGATAGGGAGCGAGATTGGCCGTCCTTCCACGAGTGGGCTAGGGACTCCGCCGGCGGAGGAGTCGAAACCTTTGCGGGAGAATATGAGTTTCATAAGCCGATGCCAGTGGTGAGGTGCCGCTTGAGGGTAAGCGTATGAATACCCCACATTGCTTAGAGCCGCTATCAAAACCCCTAACACTTGCAGCAGGCGCCAGAGCTGGCGCGGTCTGTAGTGTCCTCGACGCGCAGGCCGTTGAGCATACGTTGAACCAGAAGGGCTCGAGCGCGCGGGGTAAGACGGGCATGTTTATGCAGATTCATCCGGGGCTCCTGGAAGGCTGTGTTGGTCGCGCTTCCAGAATTCCGGGAACGCCCCGGATGAACAACCTACTATCGGCTCAACTCATACGCACACATGTTGACCGTCGTGGCCAGGTTCAGCGATTCGATGCTGCCGCAGCCGGCAATCGTGAAGGGCTGGGCATGCAGGGCGACCAGCTGCTCGCGGGGCACGCCGCGGGCTTCGTTGCCGAACAGGTAGCAGTCGAAGTCCCTGAAGCTGGCCGCCTGCACGCGCTCGCCCTGCATGTCCAGACAGGCGATCCGGGCGAAGCGCGTGCGCAACGAATCCAGTTCGACATCCAGCTCAAGCGGCGTATGGAAGATCGCCCCCATGCTGGCGCGCACCACCTTGGGGTTGTACGGATCGACGCTGCCCGGGCTGAGCAGGCAGCGAAAACCGCCGAACCAGGCCAGGGTGCGCAGGATGGTGCCGAGATTGCCGGGGTCCTGGATCTCGTGCAGGTAGATGGCGCGCTCGTTGGCCGCTGGGACGGCCGGGGCGCTGGCGTCCGGCATCGGCACCACGGCAAGAATGCCCTGCGGGGTCTTGGTGTCGGCGATCTGCGCCATCTGCCGCTCGCTGATCAGGTGGGTTCTGAACGGACTCTGCCAGTGCTCGTAGGCGCCGGTCACGTACAGCTGGCTGTGCAGCAGCCGCGGGTCGTGGGCCGCGGCTTTCTGCAGCTCCAGCAGCAGGTGCTCGCCCTCCACCAGGAAATGTCCCAGCTCGGCCCGGTACTTTTTCTGGTGCAGTTTTTTGATGTCGTCGAGTTTCATCGAGGCTCGCTCAGTGGCTCTGCGCAGCGGTCGGTTCGAGCCCGGCCAGCAGCGACTTGGCCACCGCTTCGGCGACCTTGATGCCATCCACGCCCGCCGACAGGATGCCGCCGGCATAACCGGCACCCTCACCGGCCGGGAACAGGCCGCGCAGGTTGAGGCTTTGCAGGGTCTCCGGGTCGCGGGTGATGCGCACCGGCGACGAGGTGCGGGTTTCGATGCCGGTGAGCACGGCGTCATTGCGGTCGAAGCCACGGATCTGCTTGCCGAAGACCGGCAGCGCCTCGCGGATGGCCTCGATCGCATAGTCCGGCAGCGAGGGCGCCAGATCGCCCAGGCGCACGCCGGGCTTGTAGGAGGGCTCGACCTCGCCGAACTCGCTCGACGGCACGCCGCGGATGAAGTCGCCGACCAGTTGCGCGGGTGCACAGTAGTCGCTGCCGCCCAGCACGTAGGCACGCGACTCCAGGCGCTCCTGGAACTCCACGCCGGCCAGCGGGCCGCCGGGGAAATCCTGCTCCGGGTTGATGCCGACGACGATGCCGGCATTGGCGTTGCGCTCGTTGCGCGAGTACTGGCTCATGCCGTTGGTCACCACGCGCTCCGGCTCGGAGGTGGCGGCCACCACGGTGCCGCCGGGGCACATGCAGAAGCTGTACACCGCGCGGCCATTCTTGGCCTGGTGCACCAGCTTGTAGTCGGCGGCGCCCAGCTCCGGATGGCCGGCGTATTTGCCCAGGCGCGCCTGGTCGATCATCGATTGCGGGTGCTCGATACGGAAGCCCACGGCAAACGGCTTGGCCTCGAGGAATACGCCCTGGCGGTGCAGCATGCGGAAGGTGTCACGCGAGCTGTGGCCCAGCGCCAGCACCACATGGCGGCTGCGCAGGGTTTCGCCGCTCTCCAGCACCACGCCCTCGAGCTGGCCGTCGTCGATCAGCAGGTCGGTCACCTTGCTTTCGAAGCGCACTTCGCCACCCAGGGCGATGATCTCCTCGCGCATGGTGGAGACCACGCCGGTGAGGCGGAAGGTGCCGATGTGCGGCTTGCTGACGTACATGATCTCTTCCGGCGCGCCGGCGCGGACGAACTCGTGCATCACCTTGCGGCCGTAGAACTTCGGGTCCTTGATCTGGCTGTACAGCTTGCCGTCGGAGAACAGGCCGGCACCGCCCTCGCCGAACTGCACGTTGGATTCCGGGGTCAGGGTCTTCTTGCGCCACAGGGCCCAGGTGTCCTTGGTGCGCCGGCGCACATCCTTGCCGCGCTCCAGCACGATCGGTTTGAAGCCCATCTGCGCCAGCAGCAGGGCGGCGAACAGGCCGCAGGGACCAAAGCCCACCACCAGCGGCCGCTCGCTCAGCTCGGCCGGTGCCTGGGCTACCGGGTGGTAGCTGGTATCCGGGGCCGGGCGGATGTTCTTGTCATCGGCCAGGCGCGCCAGGATCGATGCCTCGTCGCGGGCTTCCAGGTTGATGATGTAGATGAACAGGATGACGCTGTTCTTCTTGCGGGCATCGTAGCTGCGCTTGAACACGCTGAAGTTCAGCAGGTCGGCGTCGCGGATATTCAGGCGCTTGACGATGGCCGCGCGCAGCTCCTCGGGGGAGTGGTCGAGGGGCAGGGACAGTTCGTTGATGCGAATCATGGGGTAATCCTGGCCGGTGTCTCCGGCAAAGGAAGCAACTGGGGGAGGGGAAAGGCGCGAATTGTAGCTGCTGGCGCCCACCCCTGTCAGGGGCGGTGCCGCGCCAAGCCCTATCGGCGTATACTTGCCGCCATTTTGCGGCCCCATGCCTCATGCGCTGGTCCGCTCCTCACCTGATTTCCGTGGTTGGCTCCATCATGAAACGCTCCAAAAGCAGCAGCCGCTGGCTGAAAGAACACGTCAACGATCCCTACGTCAAACAGGCGCAGAAGGACGGCTATCGCTCGCGCGCCGCCTACAAGCTGCTCGAGCTGATCGAGAAGGACAAGCTGATCCGCCCCGGCATGCTGGTCATGGATCTGGGCTCGGCGCCCGGTGGCTGGTCGCAGGTGGCGGGCCGTCTGGTGGGCGACAAGGGACGGGTGCTGGCCAGCGACATCCTGCCGATGGACTCGCTGGAAAACGTCGACTTCATCCAGGGCGACTTCACCGACGACAAGGTGTTCCAGCAGATCCTCGACAAGCTCGATGGCCGGCAGCCCGACCTGATCATCTCCGACATTGCTCCCAACATCAGCGGGGTTGCCGCCGCCGATCAGGCTTCCTCGATGTACCTGGTCGAGCTGGTCCTCGACATGGTCCGCCAGGTGCTCAAGCCGGGCGGCAACTTTGCGGTCAAGGTGTTCCAGGGCGAAGGCTCGGACGAGTTCCTGAAGGATGTCCGCACCTCGTTCGAAAAGGTCGTGGTGCGCAAGCCCGATGCCTCGCGCTCCCGCTCGAGCGAGGTGTATTTCGTGGCCAAGGGCTTCAAAGGCTAAGCCAGCCACGCCACGCCGCTTCCGACTCCCCATCCCACGCCTTCCAAGGCCCGGCCCAGCGCCGGGCCTTTTGCTGTCCGCCGTCTGCATGCTTCTGCCTAGTCCGGTTTGACGATGAGCGCAGCCGGGCCGCGCCCGATGATCGAAGCCACGAGCAGATTCGCTCATCGAGATGGATGGAGGAGTTGGCGATGCATGTCATGCGAGAGAAAACCGCGGTAGAGATCGAGCTGATCGCTCGCGCCCGCCGCCTGGTGCCCGCCCTGCGCGAGCGGGCCGAGCGGGCCGACCGCGAGGGCAAGGTGCCCGACGAGACCATCCGCGAGATGCAGGAGGCCGGCCTGTTCCGCGCCCTGCAGCCCAAGCAGTGGGACGGCTACGAGGTCGACCCGCGCACCTTCTTCGAGATCCAGATGACCCTCGCCGAAGGCTGCATGTCCACCGCCTGGATCTACGGCGTGATGGGCGTGCACCCCTGGCAGCTGGCCCGCTACCCGGTCGAAGCCCAGCAGGACGTGTGGGGCGAGGACACCTCGACGCTGATTTCCTCCACCTACATGCCGGTGGCCAAGGTCACCCCGGTGGAAGGCGGCTACCGCATCAGCGGGCGCTGGGGCTTCTCCAGCGGCAGCGAGCACTGCCAGTGGTGCCTGCTCGGCGGCATCCTGCCGGCCGATGGCGACCTGCCGGTCGAGCACGGCACCTTCCTGGTACCGCGCAGCGACTACCGCATCGAGAAGAACTGGGACGTGCTCGGCCTGCGCGGCACCGGCAGCCACGACATCGTGATCGAGGACGCCTTCGTCCCCGCCCACCGCGTGCAGCGCACCAACAACGCCAGTCTGGCGGCCACCCCGGGCCGCGAGGTCAACACCAACCCGATCTACGCGCTGCCCTTCGCCCAGGTGTTCACCCGCGCGGTGTCCAGCTCGTGCCTCGGCGCCCTGCAGGGCGCGATCAACGAGTTCCGCGACAACGCCGCCCGCCACATCGGCAAGCACGGCGCCAAGACCGCCGAGGACCCGGTGGCGCAGACCGCGGTGGCCGAGGCGATCACCACCGTCGACGCCTTCAAGCTGGTGCTCGAGCGCAACTTCGCGCACATGCTGGCGCTGGCCGAGAAGGGCGAGATTCCCGACACCGAGACCCGCCTGCTGTACCGCTACCAGTCCGCCCAGGTCACCAATATCTGTGCCGAGCGGGTCAGCGATCTGCTGCGCTCGATGGCCGCCTCCGGCCTGTACAACACCAACCCGGTGGCGCGCACCTTCCGCGACCTGCACCAGGCGCGCGGGCACATCTCCAACAACGTGGCCGCCTACGGCCGCAGCTACGGCGCGGTGCAGCTCGGCCTGCCCAACCCCGATCCGTACGTCTGAATTCGGCTCGACCACCACGGCAAAGGACACGAAAACAATGACAACACAGGTTCGGCCCCAATCCGCCTACGACGTGATCGTCGTCGGCTCCGGCGCAGGCGCCATGTCGGCGGCGGTGGTCGCCGCCGACCAGGGCCTCTCGGTGCTGGTCGTCGAGAAGAGCGACAAGTACGGCGGCACCTCGGCGATCTCCGGCGGCGGCATCTGGATCCCCAACAACCACTACTTCGCCGAGAAGGGTGGCAAGGACAGCTACGACAAGGCGCTGACCTACCTGAAGGCCTCCACCGAGGGCAAGATCGACGAGGAGCGCCTGCGCGCCTACCTCGAGTACGCGCCGCGGATGATCCACTACCTCGAGACCCGTAGCCGCGTGCGCTACGCGGTGGCCGAGAAGTACCCGGACTACTACCAGCACCTGCCCGGCTCGCTGCCCGGCGGGCGCAGCCTCGACCCCGAGCTGTTCGACACCAGCCTGCTCGGCGACGAATACGAGCACATGCGCAAGCCGTCGCCGACCACCCTGCTGATGGGCTGCATCGCCTGGACCGCGCGCCACGCGCACAAGGCGATGTCCCGCGAGTTCGGCTGGCGACTGATGATTATCGGCCTGATCGCCCGCTACAAGCTCGACTTCAAGTGGCGGCGCAAGACCAAGATGGACCGCCGCGCCGCCCTCGGCGCCTCGCTGATCGCCGCGCTGCGCCGTTCGCTGATGGACCGCGACGTGCCGCTGTGGCTGAACACCGACTTCCGTGAGCTGGTGGTGGAGAACGGCCGGGTCACCGGCATCCAGGTGGTGCGCGAAGGCCAGAAGATGACCCTGCAGGCGCGTCGCGGGGTGATCTTCGGCTGCGGCGGCTTCGAGCAGAACCAGGCGCTGCGCGAGAAGTACCTGCCGCAGCCGACCCGCGTCGACTGGAGCGCCACTCCGCCGGGCAACAACACCGGCGCCGCGCTGGAGGCCGCGCAGGCCATCGGCGCCGCCACCGAGCTGATGGACTGGGCCTGGTGGGCACCGACCATCAAGGTGCCGGGTGAAGAGAAGCCGCGCGGTATCTTCGCCGAGCGCGCCTTCCCCGGCGCCATCGTGGTCAACGGCCTGGGCAAGCGCTTCGTCAACGAGGCGGCGCCGTACCTGGAGTTCGTCGACGCCATGTACAAGGAGCACCAGAAGGACGCCAAGAGCATCCCGGCCTGGGTGATCTTCGACGCCCACTACCGCTTCAACTACGCCATGGGCCCGCTGATGCCGGCCCAGGTGTCGCCGGACAGCCGCCTGCGCAAGGAGTGGCTGAACACCGTGTACTGGAAGGCCGACAGCCTCGAGGGCCTGGCCCGGCAGATCGGCGTCGACCCGGCCGGCCTGGATGCCACCGTCAAGCGCGTCAACGAGTTCGCCCGCACCGGCGTCGACGCCGACTTCGCCCGCGGCGGCAACGTGTTCGACCGCTACTACGGCGACAGCAACGTCAAGCCCAACCCGTGCCTTGCGCCGATCGCCAAGGGGCCGTTCTACGCCATGCGCCTGGATGCCGGCGACATCGGCACCAAGGGCGGCCTGCTGACCAACGCCAACGCCCAGGTGCTGCACGAGAACGGCCAGCCGATCCCCGGCCTGTACGCCATCGGCAATACCTCGGCCTCGGTGATGGGCACCAGCTACCCCGGTGCCGGCGGCACCCTCGGCCCGGCGATGACCTTCGGCTACATCGCCGCCCGGCACATCGCTGCCAGCGCCTGAGGAGAGCGGTCATGAAGCACGATGCGATTTCCACCTGCACCGACATCCAGCTGCCGCTGCAGGTGGCCGATGCCAGCAGCCTGCAGTGGGACGATCAGTGCGACGTGCTGGTGATCGGCTGGGGCGCGGCCGGAGCCTGCGCGGCGCTGGAGGCCCGCGCCCGGGGCGCCGACGTGCTGGTCGCCGACCGCTTCACCGGCGGCGGCGCCAGCGCCAAGAGCGGCGGGGTGGTGTACGCGGGCGGTGGCACCCGCCAGCAGCGCGACGCCGGCTACGCCGACAGCCCCGAGGCGATGTTCGACTACCTCAAGCACGAGACCCAGGGCGTGATCGGCGACGCCACCCTGCGTCGCTTCTGCGAGTCCAGCGCGGCCAACCTGGCGTGGCTGGAAGGCCACGGCGCGCGCTACGCGCACAGCATGCCGCCGGGCGGCGGCAAGACCTCCTATCCGCCGGACGGCTACTTCCTCTACTACTCGGGCAACGAGATGGTGCCCTCGCACCGCGGCGCGCTGCCACCGGCGCCGCGCGGCCACCGCACGGTCGGCAAGGGCCAGTGCGGCGCGGTGCTCTACGGCCACCTGCAGCGCGCCTGCCTGAAGGCCGGCGTGCGCCCGCAGACGCAATCCGCCGCGCGCCGCCTGGTGCTGGACGCCCGGGGCCGGGTGATCGGCGCCGAGCTGTGGTGCCTGCCGCCCGGCAGCGCGGCGGCCAGGGAGCACGCCAAGCTGGCCGCGCGCGCCGAGCGCCTGCAGAACTTCGCGCCGAGCTACTGCGACGGCCTGCGCCGCAAGCTGGCGCGGATCGAACAGCAGCACGCCCGGCCGCGCCTGGTGCTAGCCCGCCGCGGGGTGATCCTCAGCACCGGCGGCTTCATCTTCAACCGGGCGATGATCGGCGAACACGCGCCCAAGTACCGGCGCAACTTCAAGGTCGGCGCCACCGGCTGCGACGGCAGCGGCCTGCGCCTGGGCCTCTCCGCCGGGGCGGCCAGCGACCGCCTGCAGCAGGTCTCGCCGTGGCGCTTCATCAACCCGCCGCTGTGCTGGCCGAAGGGCATCGTGGTCAACACCGCCGGGCAGCGCTTCGTCAACGAGGAAGTCTACGGCGGCACCCTTGGCTACCCGCTGTGCGAGGAGCAGGGCGGCAAGGCCTGGCTGGTGCTCGACGCGCGCCTGCGTCGCCAGTCGATCAAACAGGCGCTGTTCGGCGGCTACTGGTGGTTCCAGAGCTTGCCGGCGCTGGCGCTGATGCTGCTCAAGGTGCGTAAGGGACGCACCGCCCGCGAACTGGCGGGCGTCACTGGCATGCAGCCGGCGCTGCTTGAGGAGTCCTTGCGCGCCTACAACGCCGCCGCTCGCGGCACCGCGCCGGACCCGGTCGGCAAGTCGGAAAGCAGCCGCCAGGTGCTCGACCAGGGGCCGTTCTACGCCTGCGACATCTCGGTGGGCAACCCGGTGTTCCCGCTCGGTGCGCTGACCCTCGGCGGCCTCAAGGTCGACGAGGACAACGGCGCGGTGCTCGACACCCAGGGCCAGGCCATTCCCGGCCTGTACGCCGCCGGACGCACCGCCATCGGCATTCCCTCGCATCTCTACATCAGCGGCCTGTCGCTGGCCGACTGCGTGTTCTCCGGCCGCCGCGCCGGCGAAGCGGCGGCCCAGGCGAACCACACCACGACCACCCGGGCAGCGCCAGCCGGCGCGCCCGCCTGAACGAGGAGACGAACATGACAGGACGGGTACAGGACAAGATCGCCCTGGTCACCGGCGGCGCCAGCGGCATCGGCCGCGCCATCGTGCAGGCGCTGGTGGGCGAGGGCGCGCGGGTGCTGATCAGCGACCTCAACGCCGACGCCGGGCAGGCGCTGGCCGACCAACTTAATGAAGAGCGGGGCGAGGCGGCCAGCTTCGTCCGCCACGACGCCGCCAGCGAGGCCGACTGGAACGCGGTCGCCGAGCTGGTGCGCGAGCGCTACGGCCGCCTCGACGTGCTGGTCAACAACGCCGGCATCCTGCTCAAGGGCTCCATCGAGGAAGCCAGCCTTGAGGATTGGCACAAGCTGCTGCGGGTCAATTCCGACAGCGCCTTCCTCGGCTGCCGCATGGCCGTCGCGCTGATGAAGGACAGCGGCGGCGGTTCGATCATCAACGTCTCGTCCATCGCCGCCCTGGCCGGGCGCGACGACTATGCCGCCTACGGCGCCTCCAAGGGCGCGGTGGCCGCCCTCAACCGCGCCGTGGCGGCCCACTGCCGTCGGCAGAAGTACCGCATCCGCTGCAACTCGCTGCATCCCGACGGCGTGCTGACGCCGATGACCGTCGCCAGCTACCCGCCGGGCATCGACCCGGCGAAGTTCACCATCGACAGCGACCCGATGAACCGCATGTGCCTGCCCGAGGACGTCGCTGCCGCCGCCCTGTACCTGGCCAGCGACGAGTCGCGCGCCATCAACGGCATGGAACTGCGCATCGACAGCGGCCAGTTCGTCATGAGTATCTAGCCATGAACAGTCCCGAATACATCTCCCTGCGCGTGGCGCAGGTCATCGAGGAAACCGCCGACGCCCGCTCGCTGGTGTTCGAGGTGCCGGCCGAACTGGCCGGCCAGTTCAAGTACAAGCCGGGGCAGTTCCTCACCCTGCGCATCCCCCACGAGGGCAGCTGGCTGCCGCGCTGCTACTCGCTGTCCAGCACGCCGCTGCTGGATGAGCCGCTGCGCGTCACCGTCAAGCGCGTGCGCGACGGCCGCGCTTCCAACTGGCTGTGCGACGTACCCAAGGCCGGCGATGCCATCGAGGTGATGGCGCCGGCCGGGGTGTTCGTGCCGCGCAGCCTGGACGGCGACTTCCTGCTGTTCGGCGGCGGCAGCGGCGTCACCCCGGTGCTGTCGATCCTGCGCTCGGTGCTGCACGCCGGCTCCGGCCGCGTGCTGCTGATCTACGCCAACCGCGACGAGGCCTCGGTGATCTTCCGCGACGAGCTGCAGGCACTGGCCGCCGCCCACCCGCGCCGCCTGCAGGTGATCCACTGGCTGGACTCGGTGCAGGGCATCCCCGCCGTCGAGCAGCTCGCCGAACTGGCGCGGCCGTTCAGGCACGCCGAGGCCTTCATCTGCGGCCCCGGCCCGTTCATGGACGCCGCGGTGACCGCGCTGCACAGCCTCGAGGTGCCCAGCGCCAAGGTGCACGTCGAGCGCTTCGTCTCGCTGCCCGGCGAGGGCGAGCAGGGCGAGGCGCCGGTCAGCGAGGCGGCGGTGGCCGCGCGCCTGGAGGTCAGCCTCGACGGCGCCGAGCACGCCCTCGACTGCGAACCGGGCGAGACCCTGCTCGACGCCATGCGCCGCAATGGGGTGCGCGCGCCGCACTCCTGCCTGGTCGGCGCCTGCGCCTCGTGCATGTGCACGGTGGAGCAGGGCGAGGTCGAGCTGCTGCGCAACGAGGCCCTCGACCAGCAGGAACTGAACGAAGGCTGGACCCTGGCCTGCCAGGCCGTGGCCACCAGCGCGCACGTGCGCGTGCGCTTCCCCGACTGAGATACGGATGGCCGAGATGACCGATATTCCGCTGACCACCCCGGCCGCCGAGGGCGTGCCGCCGACCATTCCCGCCCTGGTGTTCGCCGCCGCGCGCCGCCACGCCGGGCGCTGCGCCCTGGCCGACGGCGAGGTGCGCATCGACTACGCCGAGCTGCCCGAGCGGGTGCTGGCGGTGAGCCGCGCGCTGATCGCCGAAGGCATCCAGCCCGGTGACCGCGTCGCCGTGTGGGGGCCGAACCGCCACGACTGGATCCTCGCCGCGCTGGGCATCCACTGCGCCGGTGGCGTGCTGGTGCCGATCAACACGCGCATGAAGGGCAACGAGGCCGCCGACATCCTCGAACGCAGCGGCACCCGCCTGCTGTTCTGCGTCGGCCAGTTCCTCGGCATCGACTACCCGGCGATGCTCGAACCCCACCGCCCGGACTGCCTGCAGCGCGTGGTGGTGCTGCCCTGCGAGGCGCCCTCGGAGCACGGCGACCTGAGCTGGCAGGGCTTCCTCGCCGCCGGCGAGGCGGTCGACATGGACGAGGCCCAGGCGCGCGCCCTGACCGTGCGCCCGGACGACCTGTCCGACCTGCTGTTCACCTCCGGCACCACCGGCAAGCCCAAGGGCGTGATGAGCGCCCACGGCCAGAACCTGCGCGCCTTCGCCGAATACGTGCAGGTCATCGGCCTGCGCCCCGGCGACCGCTACCTGATCGTCAACCCGTTCTTCCACGCCTTCGGCTACAAGGCCGGCTGGCTGACCTGCCTGCTCGGCGGCGCGACCATCCTGCCGCACCCGGTGTTCGACGCCGAGGCGGTGTTCCAGCGCATCGAACGCGACCGCATCACCGTGCTGCCCGGCCCGCCGACCCTGTACCTGTCGATGCTCGCCCACCCGAAGCTGTCCGAGTCCGACCTGTCCAGCCTGCGCATCGCCGTCACCGGCGCGGCGACCATCCCGCCGGTGCTGGTCGAGCGCATGCGCCGCGAGCTGGGCTTCGCGGTGGTCACCACCGCCTACGGGCTGACCGAGTGCGGCGGCCTGGCGACCATCTGCGACCCGGCCGACGACGCCGAGACCGTGGCCACCACCTGCGGCCGCGCCATCCCCGGCACCGAGGTGCGCGTGGTAGACGGTGAAAACCGCCCGCTGCCGGCGGGCGAGGCGGGCGAGGTGTGCCTGCGCGGCTTCCACGTCATGCAGGGCTACTTCGAGAACCCGCAGGCCACCGCCGAGACCATCGACGCCGAGGGCTGGCTGCACACCGGCGACGTCGGCACCCTCGACGCGCGCGGCTACCTGCGCATCACCGACCGCCTCAAGGACATGTTCATCGTCGGCGGCTTCAACTGCTACCCGGCGGAGATCGAGGCCGGCCTGCTCGAACACCCGGCGATCGCCCAGGTCGCGGTGATCGGCGTGCCCGACGAGCGCATGGGCGAGGTCGGCTGCGCCTGCGTGGTGCTGCGCCCCGGCCAGCAGCTTGACGAACCCGACCTGATCGCCTGGTCGCGCCAGCGCATGGCCAACTACAAGGTGCCGCGCCTGGTGCGCTTCTTCGACGCGCTGCCGGTGAATGCGTCGAACAAGGTGGTGAAGGGGGAATTGAGAGGAGTGGTTGCCGGCTAATGGCCTGCCTGTAGCCGGTGGAATAGCCACCGGCTACAGGCAAACGACAGTCGCGCAACGCTGCATTTGGCGCAATTCAACGATGTTGTATGCGAACCCCAGCACCGCGATGGCGAGCAGGATCATCGCCGAGACGAGCGATATCGTCCTGTGGTACCGCTTTGAAACGACCCTGCCTAGGAAAAAGATGTAAGCCCCGAGAACCAGCAGATCCACGGCAATCCAGATCGCCGAGAGCAGGATCATGCTGCGTTCGACCGAATCGGTCACCCCGATGAACTGTGGGAAGAAGGACACGAAAAAGATAATGTCCTTGGGGTTGGAGATCCCGATCAAGAGACCGGAAAGGAATCCATCACGTGTGGTTCTCCGGCCGCCTTCTTCGAGGATCGCGCAGGCCGCCAGCCATCCGATATAAAGGCAGCCGGCAAGGCTCACCAGGAGCAATGTCTTCTGGCTCAGGGCCGGCGTTTTTCAAGGTAGTTGTCGCGTCGACCGTGTTTTCAGGCCGCCTGTTTCAGCGGCTGTTGCTCTTGCTCCCGCTCGGGGTTGAGTGACACCGCCCCGACTACGAAGCACTGCTGCCGTGGAACTGCACGCCAGCGACGACAATGTAATGCACCAACTTCATCGTCGGCAGATGGGGTTTATGGAGCGCTTACCAAGAGCCCGGCATCGCTCCCCTGGACTGCACCGTTGGCGATGCTCGCAGATGCCTGCTCAGGTCGCCGGTCAGGTCCAGCCGGTATTCCCGTGCGCTGAAACACCATTGCCCGTCGAGGCGCGCGAAGCGATCCAGGTAGCGGCCGCTGGCGATGGCCTGCAGCGCCATCTGCTCGGTCGCCTGGAACACCGTGTAGCAGGAGCGCGCGGTCGCCGTGCCCGCTGCCTCGTCGATCTCGAGTATGGGGTTGGAAATCAGGTGACGCGTGCGCGGGGTGCCGCAGGGATAGAGGACGATGATCCGCCGCCACAGGGCGAGCAGGCCGGCGTGGTCCAGCGTGCCGTTGCCGCCAGCCTCGATGCGCGCATGGCGGAACAGCGCGGCGGCCTCCTCGAGGTGTCCAGCGTCGATGGCTTCGGCGTAGCGGTGCAGCAGGTTGGTGATGGCGAGGGCCGAGTCGGTCATCGCAAAGATCCCCCGAGAAAATGAAGGATGGACGCTGCGGGGAGTTCCCGCAGCGTCCGCAGGCTCAGACCGCGCAGCCGGCGCGCAGGCCGGAGGCCATGGCGCCCTCTATGTAGCCCAGCTCGTTGCTGTCGCCCAGGCGGGTGACGGCGAAGCCATCGGCTTCCAGCGTGCGCGCCAGGCTGTCGTCCGGCTCGGCGCCGGTGGCCAGCACCACCGAATCGGCGGCCACCTCGACGCTGCCGCCGTCGGCATTGCGATAGGCGACCTTGCTGCGGCCGATGGACTCGACCTCGACGCCGGTGAGCAGTTGCGCCTGGTGCTCCTGCAGGCCGTGCAGCACCCGCCAGCGGCGCACGATGGCCAGTTCGCGGCCGAGGCTCGGGCCGCTCTCCAGCACGCAGACCTCGCGTCCGCGCTCGATGAGGAACTCGGCCAGCTCCAGGCCGACCAGGCCGCCGCCGACGATCACCACGCGCTTGCCCAGCGGCATCCACACGTGGGAGAGCTTCTGCATGGCGGAGGTCGAGTCGGTGACGCCGACCAGGCTGCCGGCCTTCATCATCGCCCGCTGGGTCAGCGACAGTTTGCGCCTGGCGATCTCCTCGGCGCGGTCGCCGGTGAGCAGGCGGCGCAGCTCGTCGCCACTCCACACGTGGTCCTGTTCGGCGCCGGGGATGGCCGGCGCGGCGCGCCGTGCGCCAGTGGCGACCAGCACCGTCTCGGCGCCCAGCTCGCGCAGCAGCTGCGGGGTGGCTTCGCTGTTGTAGCGCACCTCGATCGGCAGGTTGCGCACCTGCTCCACCAGATGGTCGAGCAGGCGGCCGTTCTCGGCGTAGGCGAGGGCGGCGAAGAACAGCGTGCCGCCCAGGCGGTCGCTGCGCTCCAGCAGGGTGACGCGGTGACCGCGCAGCGCGGCGACGCGCGCCGCCTCCATGCCGGCCGGGCCGCCGCCGACCACCACCACGTGGCGCGGGGTGGCGGTCGGGACGATGACCAGCTCGGCCTCGTGGCCGGTGCGCGGATTGACCGCGCACTTGACCCGCTGGTTGATGAAGATCTGGCTGACGCAGACGTAGCAGTAGATGCACGGGCGCACGTCCTGCGGCCGGCCGGCGATCAGCTTGTTGGGCAGTTCGGGGTCGGCCAGCAGCTTGCGCGCCATGGCGACGAAGTCGTACTGGCCGCGGGCGATGCCCTGGTCGCCGACCTCGGGCTCGACGCGGCCGACGGCGATCACCGGGATGCCGACTTCCTTCCTGATCGCCGTCGCCCACTCCAGGAAGCCGCCCGGCTGCTGGACCAGCGGCGCCTCGGTGAAGGCCACGCCCTCGGTGACCGCGGCGTAGGCCGACACGCTGACGGCGTCGGCGCCGGCCGCCTCGGCCATCACTGCCACGGTCTTGGCGTCCTCCAGGGTGATGCCGCCGGGGGTGCGCAGCTCGTAGGCGTCCAGGCGCAGCCACACCGGGAAGTCGGCGCCGACCCGTGCGCGTACCGCGGCCAGCACCTCCATGAGCAGGCGCGCGCGGTTCTCCAGCGGGCCGCCGTATTCGTCGTCGCGCTTGTTGAAGTAGGCGGAGAGGAAGCCGGCGATGATGTAGTTGTGCGCGGCGTGGATCTCCACGCCGTCGAAGCCGGCACGCTTGGCGCGCTCGGCGGCGGCAGCGAACCACTCGACCATCTGCGCGATGTCTGCCTTGTCCATCACGCGGATCGCGGCGCCGCCTTCGCGGCGCTTGCTGGAGCTGACAAAGGTGCCCAGCTCCTCGCGGGTCAGCGCCGCCATCATGTTGGTGTTGAGCGCCGGCGGGATCGACGGCACCCAGATCGGCCGGCCCTCGGCCATGTCGCGCACGGCGACCTTGCCGGCGTGCTGCAGCTGCATGGCGATCTTGGCGCCGTGCTTGTGCACGCGAGCGGCCAGGGCGGACAGGCCGGGCAGGAAGTCGTCGCTGGATACGCCGACCTGGTAGGGCTCGGCGGTGCCTTGCGGATAGGCGATGGAGCACACGCCCATGATCAACAGGCCCGCGCCGCCGGCGGCGCGCGCCTCGTAGTAGGCCTGGATGCGCTCGCCGCAGTGGCCGTCGGCCTCGGCGAAGTTGGAGCCCATCGGCGCCATGACGATGCGGTTGCGCAGTTCGAGCTTGCCGATGCGCCCGGGGGCGAGCAGGTGGTTGAAGCTGGTCATAAAAGGATCGTCCCTAGCTGGCCGGTGGTGGCGGTGCCACCCCGGCTCGATTGTTCAGGCTTCGCCGAGGAAGTCCAGGCAGCTGCGGTTGAACAGTTCGGTGTGCTCGACCTGCACCCAGTGGCCGCAGCGGTTGAGCAGCAGGCAGCGCGCCTGCGGGGTGTTCTCCAGCAGCTTGAGCGCACCGCCGACCGGGTTGAAGCGGTCGACCGTACCCCAGAAGGCCAGCACCGGGCAGGTCAGCTCGCCGAGGCGTTCGGTCATGTTGGCCACGCGCATGCCGGCGAACAGGCTGCGCGGCTGGGTGGCGGCCACCGCGGCGCGCTCGGCGAGCAGGGTGTCGTCGAGCAGAGCCGGGTCGAACAGCTGCAGGGTCATCACCTGGCGCATCTCTTCGACGCCCATGGGGCCGGCGCTGTAGACCTCGACCATGCGCTGGATGCCTTCCATCTGGAAGTAGGTCTCTCGCTCCTCGAGGCCGCCCGGGGCCATGAGGATCAGCTTTTCCACGGTCTGCGGATGGGCCAGCGCCTGGCCGAGGGCAATGGCGCCGCCCAGCGAGTTGCCGACCAGGGTGCAGCGCTGGATGCCGACGGTGGCGAGGAAGGCGTTCAGCGCGGCGACGAAGAATTCCAGGCAGTACTCGGTGTCCTCGGGCTTGTCCGAGCGGCCAAAGCCGGGCAGGTCGAGGACGATATTGCGGTAGCCGGCGGCGGCGAACACCGGGTAGTTGGCCTTGAAGTTGCTGTAGCCGCTGGCCCCGGGGCCGCTGCCGTGCAGCCAGAGCACCACCGGGCCCTGGCCCTCGTCGAGGTAGTGCAGGCGCAGGCCGTCGGGAAGGGTGGCGAAGTGGCCGAGGGGCAGCGGCAGGTCTTGTGCGGACATGGGTTATCTCCTGATCAGGCGGTAGCGGTGGTGGCGCCGGAGGCGGCGCTGGAGGGCGACGGCTGGCCGAGCAGCTGGCGGCGGTAGCGCGGCAGGGCCAGGACGAGGAACAGCGCGGCCAGCACCAGCAGCGACATCGAGGCGGCCAGCGAGTAGCGCAGCGCCTCACTGCCAGCGATGGGGGTGAAGTAGTCGCTGAGCATGCCGGTGACCAGCGGGCCGAGGCCGACGCCGAGCAGGCTCATGCCCATCACGAAGATCGAGGTGGCCTGGGCCAGGCGGTTGGCCGGGAACAGGTGGCTGATCGCGCCCAGGCAGGGGGTCGCCCACCAGGTACCGAAGAAGCCGAACGGGATGTAGAACAGGAAGGCCATGGGCACGCCGATGCCGAAGGCGCTGAAGGCCACGCCCTCGGGCCAGAGGAAGTAGGCCAGGCCGAAGGGGATGCTGAGCAGGGTACCGAGCAGCGGCACGCCGATCTGCCAGCCGCAATCGCGGCGCGCCATGCGGTCGGTGACCCAGCCGCAGACGAGGGTGCCGATGGCCGAGCAGCTGCCGCCGACCACGCCGACCAGGATGCCGGCTTCCTTGATCGACAGGCCATGGGAGCGGATCAGGTAGCTCGGGCTCCAGGTACCGATGGCGTAGCCGGCGATGGCGGCCGCCGAGCCGGTCAGCACGATCCACATGAAGCCCGGGGTCTGCAGCAGCAGGCCGAGGGTCTGCAGCCAGCTTTCCTGGTTGCGGCCGGCGCCGGCCGGCGCGACCGTTTGCGGCGCGCGCACCGTGGCCCACAGCAGCAGGGCGAGGAAGATGCCCGGGGCGCCAAGGACCACGAACGCGGCGCGCCAGCCGTAGTGCTGGGCGATCCAGCCGCCAAGGCCGAGGCCGAACACCGCGCCGAGGCTGGAGCCGAGCATCAGCACCGAGATGGCGCTGGAGCGGCGCTGCGGCGGGTAGAGGTCGGAGACCATCGCCACCGAGGGCGCGGTGCCGCCGGCCTCGCCGATGGCCACGCCGATGCGCGCCAGCAGCAGGAACAGGAAGCTGCCGGCCAGGCCGCAGAGCATGGTCATCACGCTCCAGCCGATGCAGGCCATGACGATCACCGGCTTGCGGCCGATGCGGTCGGACAGCCGGCCGAGCGGGAAGCCGAACAGGGTGAAGAACAGCGCGAAGGTCAGCCCCGAGAGCAGGCCGATCTGGGTGTCGGAGATGGCGAACTCGGCCTTCACCGGTTCGATGAGGATCGCCATCAACTGCCGGTCGATGTAGTTGAACACGTAGATGACGGTCAGTACCGCCAGGGCGTAGTGGCTACGCCAGGTGACACGTGCAGGTGAGTTCACGGGCAGATCCTCTTGTTGTTCTTCTGCAGAAGTTGAGCGAGAGGCTCCGCTTTGCCCCCCGTCACGGGCATCGTCAAATCGGACGATGCCCCCCCGCCGCCCGCCGCCAATCATGAGTCCCGTGGTCGCTGCGGGACTTTCCCCGCCGCGATGGAACATTCGCTTGCGGGAGAACGCACATGAAACTGGTGAACAAGGTGGCCTTCGTCACCGGAGCAGGGCAGGGCATGGGGCGGGCGATGGTACGCCGCTTCGCCGAGGAGGGCGCCGTGGTGGTGGCGGCGGACATCAACCTGGACGCCGCGCGCGCGACCATCGAGGGCCTGGCCGGCGGCAGCGCCCTGGCGCTGGCCTGCAACGTCGCCGACAGCGCCTCGGTGGCCGCGGCCATGGCGGCCGTGGTCGAGCGCTTCGGCCGTCTCGACGTGCTGGTCAACAACGCCGGCATCGGCTCGGTCGACGCCTTCCTCGACACCCCCGACGAGAACTGGCAGCGGGTCATCGGCGTCAACCTCACCGGCGTGTTCCTGTGCAGCCGCGAGGCCGCGCGCCTGATGCACCAGGGCGGCGAGGGCGGGGTGATCGTCAACCTGTCGAGCACCGCCGCCATCTCCGGCGAGGGGCCGAGCCACTACTGCGCCGCCAAGGCCGGCGTGATGGGCCTGACCCGCAGCCTGGCCCGCGAACTGGCGCCCAGCCGAATCCGCGTCAACACCATCGTTCCCGGCCCGACCAACACCCCGATGATGGCCGGCATCCCCGACGACTGGATGCAGAGCATGGTCAAGGCCATCCCGCTCGGGCGCATGTGCGAGCCGGCCGAGATCGCCGCCGTGGCGGCCTTCCTGGCCAGCGACGACGCCAGCTTCATCACCGGCCAGAACATCGCCGTCAACGGCGGCATGGCCTTCATCTGAGGAGGGGAGAACGATGACAGCACGTCTTGCAGGCAAGGTCGCCTTCATCACCGGCGGCAGCTCGGGGATCGGCGAGGCCACCGCCCACCGCTTCGCCGAGGAAGGCGCCACCGTGGTCATCTGCGGCCGTCGCGCCGAGCCGCTGGAAGCGGTGGTCGCGGCGATCCGCGACAAGGGCGGCAACGCCGAGTGCGTGGTCGCCGACGTCAGCGACGAGCAGGCCTTCGTCGCCGCCATCGAGGCGGCGGCCCAGCGCCACGGTCGCCTCGACATCCTGGTCAACAACGCCATGGCCTACAGCTGGGGCGCCATCACCGGCACCGACACCGCCACCTGGCACGGCAACTTCTCCACCACCGTGGACGGCACCTTCTGGGGCACCCGCACCGCGATGCGCCTGATGCAGCAGCAGGGCGGCGGTTCCATCGTCAACCTGGCGTCGATCTGCGGCCTGTTCGGCACCGCCTGGATGGCCGGCTACTCGGCGGCCAAGGCCGCGGTGATCAACTTCAGCCGCGCCGCCGCCTCCGAGGGCGCCGCCGCCAACATCCGCTGCAACGTGGTGATCCCCGGCGTGGTCGCCACCCCGGCCACCGCCGGCATGCTGGCCGACGACAAGGGCCGCGCCAACACCGAGAAGCTGATCCCGATGCGTCGGGTCGGCGAGCCGGTGGAGCTGGCCAACGCCATCCTGTTCCTCGCCTCCGACGAAGCCTCCTACGTCACCGGCGCCTGCCTGACCGTGGACGGCGGGCGCAGCTCCGACCTCTACACCGTACTCGAATAAGGCCACGCGCCCCCCGCGCGCGGCGGCTGGCCCGCGCGGGGCCGAATCACCCGCAGCAAGGGCACCCCAATGGACAACAACAACAGCCTCGCCGCGCGCCTGGACCGCCTCGAATCCATCGAGGAAATCCGCCAGCTGGCCGGCAAGTATTCGCTGTCGCTGGACATGCGCGACCTCGACTCCCACGTCAACCTGTTCGCCCCGGACATCCGTGTCGGCCGCGACAAGGTCGGCCGCGCCCACCTCAAGAGCTGGCTCGACGACACCCTGCGCAACCAGTTCGACGGCACCTCGCACCACCTCGGTCAGCACATCATCGAGTTCGTCGACGCCGACCACGCCACCGGCGTGGTGTATTCGAAGAACGAGCACGAGACCGGCCCCGAGTGGGTGATCATGCAGATGCTCTACTGGGACGACTACGAGCGCATCGACGGCCGCTGGTACTTCCGCCGCCGTCTGCCCTGCTACTGGTACGCCACCGACCTCAACAAGCCGCCGATCGGCCAGCGCAAGATGCGCTGGCCCGGCCGCGAGCCCTATCACGGCACCTTCCACGACCTGTTCCCCTCCTGGAGCGAGTTCTGGGCCGCGCGCCCGGACAAGGAAACCCTGCCCGAGGTCGCCGAGCCGGCGCCGCTGGAAGGTTTCCTCACCACCCTGCGCCGCGGTGCCGGTGCTCCGAAGATCCGCGTGCGCTGAGGAGGCCACCATGAATCCGCTGTTCCAACCCGTTCGCCTCGGCGACATCGAACTGGCCAACCGCGTGGTGATGGCGCCGATGACGCGCAGCCGCGCCGCCGCCGACGGCATGCCGACCCTCGACATGGTCGAGTACTACGCCCAGCGCGCCAGCGCCGGCCTGATCGTCGCCGAGGGCACCGCACCCTCGGCCGCCGGTCTCGGCTACTGCCGCACCCCGGGCATCTACAGCGCCGCGCAGATCGCCGCCTGGCGCGGCGTCACCCAGGCGGTGCACGCCGCCGGCGGGCGCATCGTCCTGCAGCTGATGCACGTCGGCCGGGTCGCCAGCCACCACAACAAGCCGGCCGGCGCGCCGACCGTGGCGCCCTCGGCGCTGCGCGCGCGCACCCAGCTGTTCAGCGACGTTGCCGGCATGGTCGACACCGACGAGCCCGTGGAGCTGAGCACCGCCGAGGTCCAGGAGGTGATCGCCGAGTTCGCCCAGGCCGCGCGCAATGCCCGCGCCGCCGGCTTCGACGGCGTCGAGCTGCACTGCACCAGCGGCTACCTGCCGATGCAGTTCATGGCCGAAGGCAGCAACCAGCGCACCGACCAGTACGGCGGCAGCGTGGAAAACCGCGTGCGCTTCCCCGCCGAGGTGCTCGCCGCCATGGCCGAGGCCATCGGCCCGGGCCGGGTCGGCCTGCGCATCTGCCCCGGCAACCCCTACAACGACAGCGTGGACAGCGATCCGGCCGCCACCGCGGCGGCGCTGCTCGACGCCATCGCCCCGCTGGGCCTGGCCTACCTGCACGTGATGCGTTCGCCGGTCGCCGGGCTGGACGCCTTCGCCCTGGCCCGCGCGCATTTCCCGGGCGCGCTGATCCTCAACGACGGCTTCGACGGCCACAGCGCGCGCCAGGCCATCGAGGCCGGGCAGGGCGAGGCGGTGTCCTTCGCCCGTCACTACATCGGCAACCCGGACCTGGCAGAGCGCCTGCGCGTCAACGCACCGCTGGCCGGCTTCGACCGCGGCTCGCTGTACACCGCAGGGCCGCGCGGCTACCTCGACTACCCGCGCTGGCCGGTGCCGGCGCAGTGAGCGCGGCGACCCGCCAGCCCATTCAAGGGGAACGACATGAACGATCGCATTGATGCGCAGACCGTGGCCGCGCTGGACGCCGCCCCGGTGCCCCGCGAGGTCACCCAGGCGCGGCTCGACCGCCGCGCCGCGGCCAGCGCGCTGGTCAAGCCGCGCGACCTCTACACCATCGCCGACCGCCTCGAGCAGCAGGCACAGTGCCTGGCCACACAGACCATGCTGATCTACGGCGGCGAGCGCTACAGCTACGCCGAGGTGGACGCGCGCGCCAACCAGGTGGCGCACGCCGCCCTGGCCCGCGGTCTCAAGGCCGGCGACGTGTGCGCGCTGGCCCTGGAGAACCGCCCGGAGTTCTTCTTCGCCTGGTTCGGCCTGGTCAAGCTCGGCGTGGTGGTGGCGCCGCTCAACACCCACGTCAGCGGCAAGCCGCTGGCCCACGCGCTGGAGAGCACCGGCGCGCGCGCCGTGCTGGCCGGCGAGGAGTGCCTGGCCAACTTCGCCGCCACCGAGAATCTGCCGCAGGTGCCGCTGTGGCTGGTGCCGGACGCCGAGAAGCCGGCCTCTGCCGAGCTGCGCGCGCTGGCCGACGCCGGCTTCGCCACCGAGGTGGCTGCCGCGTCGCGCGAGGCGCCGCCGCGCGAACTGCGCGAAGGCATCACCGCCGAGACGCCGAGCCTCTTGATCTTCACCTCCGGCACCACCGGCCTGCCCAAGGCGGCGCGCTACAGCCACATGCGCTGGATGAGCTCGGGCGACGTGATGGTGGAGACCCTCGAGGCCACCCCGGCCGACGTCTTCTACTGCTGCCTGCCGCTCTATCACGGCGCGGCGGCCACCTCGGTGACCTCCACCGCGCTCAAGGCCGGCGCCGCCATCGTGGTGCGCCGGCGCTTCAGCGTGCGCGAGTTCTGGAACGACGTGCGTCGTAACGGCATCACCGTCCTGCAGTACATCGGCGAGATCTGCCGCTACCTGCTCAACCTGCCGGAAGACGAGCGCGACCGCGAGCACAGTCTGCGCGCCATGCTCGGCGCCGGCCTGTCGCCGGAATCCTGGCAGCGCTGGATCGAGCGTTTCGGCCCGGTGCAGGTCTTCGAGGGCTGGGGTTCGACCGAGGCCAACACCAACCTGATCAACGTCGACAACCGCATCGGCTCCTGCGGCCGCGTGCCCTACTGGGAGAAGACCAACTTCCGCCTGGTGCGCTTCGACGTGGAAAGCGAGTCGCACCCGCGCGACGCCAACGGCTTCTACCTGCTGTGCCAGCCGGGCGAGGTGGGCGAGGCGATCGGCTACATCGTCAACCACCCGGACATCGGTGGCGGCCGCTTCGAGGGCTACACCTCGGCCGAGGCCACCGAGAAGAAGATCCTCCGCGACGTGTTCCAGAAGGGCGACGCCTACTGGAGCTCCGGCGATCTGCTGCGCTACGACGAGGACGGCTACTTCTACTTCGTCGACCGCATCGGCGATACCTTCCGCTGGAAGAGCGAGAACGTCTCGACCATGGAGGTGGCCGACGCCCTGGCCGACTATCCGGGCCTCGAACTGATCAACATCTACGGCGTGCAGGTGCCGGGTCAGGAGGGGCGCGCCGGCATGGCCGCGGTGCTGATGCAGGACGGCCACGCATTCGACCCGGACAGCTTCTACGCGCTGACCGAGGCGCGCCTGCCGCGCTACGCCGCGCCGGTGTTCGTGCGCGTGTCGCCGGCGGCCGACCTGACCAGCACCTTCAAGTTGCGCAAGGTCGACCTGCAGCGCCAGGGCTACGACCCGAACGCGTTCAGCGACCCGCTGTACGTGCGCGACGATGCAGCCGGCACCTACCGGCCGTATTCGGCCGAGGCGCTGGCCGCCATCGGCCTGGCGCCGTTCGGTGCCGCCCATGGCTGACCTCGACCACAACGGCCACGAGCTGAAGGCCGGCCTGCGCTTCCCCTGGGTGGCGCCGCCGGCCAACGGGCAGACCCTGGAGGTGGCGCCCGGCGTGCTCTGGCTGCGCATGCCGCTGCCGTTCGGCCTCGACCACATCAACCTCTACCTGCTGCGCCACGGCGACGGCTGGGTGGCGGTGGACAGCGGCCTGTGCACCGAGCAGAGCCGTTCGGTGTGGGAAGAGGTGCTGGCCGGCGTGCTGGAGGGCCGGCCGCTGCAGGCGCTGATCTGCACCCATTTCCACTACGACCACAGCGGCCTGCTCGGCTGGCTGGCCGAGCGCTTCCGCTGCCCGGTGTACATGACCCACGCCGAGTACCAGGCGATCCACGTCGCGCCGCCACGCAGCGACGAGCCGGACTGGGCCTTCCACCAGTTCTACCGGCTGGCCGGGCTGAGCGAAGAGGATTCGGCGGCCTTCCTGCCGATGATCCGCCAGGAACATTTCCGGCCGACGCCGCCGGCCGCCTTCCGCCGCCTGAAGGAGGGCAGCGTGCTGCCCATCGGCGGGCGGCGCTGGCAGGTGGTGGTCGGCCGCGGTCACTCGCCCGAGCACGCCTGCCTGTACTGCGCCGAGGACGGCCTGCTGATTTCCGGCGACCAGGTGCTGCCGCGCATCACCCCCACGGTTGGCGTCGCCGTCGACGAGCCGGACGGCGATCCGCTGCGCGACTGGCTGGAGTCGATCGAGCGCCTCGGCGAGCTGCCCGACCGCGTGCTGGTGCTGCCGGCCCACGAGCGGCCGTTCCACGGCCTGCACACGCGTCTCGGGCAGTTGCGCGAGCACCACCGCCGCCACCTCGATCAGGTGCTGGAGCGCTGCGCGCAGCCGTGCACGGCGGCCGAGCTGATGGTCGAGCTGTTCCCGCGGCTGAAGAGCCGCTTCGACGAGCTGATGGCCATCGGCGAGACCCTGGCCCACGCCAACTACCTGATCGGCGAAGGGCTGCTGCTGCGCGAGGAGCAGGCGGGCGTGCACCGCTACCGCTGTGTCCGGCCCGAAGAGACGACCGGCGAACTCTCTAGTCCTTTTTGACGACGAGTTCGGACGAGCGAAGTCTGGAAACTCGACGCGGCCGGTTGGCCTTCATTAGGAGAGAAGCAGCATGCACAATAAGAAAAATCCACGTTGCACCACCCTGGTTGCCCAGAGCTTCCCGCTCATGGGGCTGGCCGCCGCCATCGCCATGGCCAGCGGCGCCGCCCATGCCGGGGAGACCATCGAGTTCGACAACGGCGCCACCCTCGACTGGACCATCACCGCCAACTACGGCATCGGCATGCGTACCGAGTCGCCCGACAGCGCGCTGATCGACGGCCCGCTGACCATCAACATGGACGACGGCAACCGCAACTTCGACAAGGGCAGCCTGGTCACCAACCGCGTCGGTGCGCTGGCCGAGCTGATCCTGCGCAAGGACGACTACGGCGCGGTGCTGCGCGCCAGTACCTTCTACGACGACGTCTACCACCAGTCCAACGACAACGACGCCCCGGGCCGGGTCAACAAGTTCGGCGCCCACGACGAGTTCACCAGTGACGCCAAGCGCTACAGCGGCGGGCGCAGCCGCATCCTCGACGCCTACCTGTTCAGCGGCTGGCGCACCGAAGGCGGGCAGAGCATCGATGTCAAGGCCGGCAGGCATGTGGTGTCCTGGGGCGAGAGTCTGATCTTCCCGGGCGTGTCCGGCGCCCAGTCGCCGGTCGACGTGGTCAAGGCCTCGCTGCCGGGCATCGAGGCCAAGGAAGTGCTGCTGCCGATCGGCCAGGTGTCCGGCCAGTGGAGCCTCAACGAGTCGTTCAGCCTCGGCGCCTACGTTCAGTACGAGTGGAGTGGCAACGAACTGGCGCCGGCGGGCAGCTACATGTCCACCAGCGACGTCACCGGTCCCGGCCGCGAGCTGCTGCGCGCCGGTGCGCTGTCGATCCCCTACCTGAACACCAACGAGCCGCGCGACAGCGGCCAGTGGGGCCTGCAGATGCGCTACCGGCCGACCGCCGACCTCGAGCTGTCGCTGTTCCGCATCAACTACCACGACCGCAACCCGTCGGGGGTTTCCATCAGCTTCCCGCCGGCCGGTCCGCTGGGCTACGAGGTCAACTACTTCGAGGACATCCACCTCACCGGCCTGAGCTTCTCCACCAAGATCGGCGACACCCAGGTCGGCGGCGAATGGTCGTACCGCGACGGCGCTCCGGTGAACGTACTCACCGCCGGCGGCCCGCAGGCGACCAAGGGCAAGGGCCAACAGATGCAGCTGTCGTTCATGCGCATCCTCGGCGACCGCCCGTGGGCCAGCCAGACCACCTTCATGGGCGAGGTGGTGCACGTGCGGGTCGACGACGTCGATGCGCTCAACGGCGCCGACGACTACACCTTCAAGACCGCCTCGGCATGGAAGAGCAAGACCGCCACCGCCTACTCGTTGGTCGGCGTGTTCAACTACCCGGGCGTGTTCACCGGCTGGGACCTGGACGTGCCGGTGCGCTTCTCCCACGTCGTGGAAGGCGCCACGCCGATGTCCGGCACCATTTCCGGCGCCCAGGGCGACCGCCGCATGACCGTCGGCACCACCTTCAAGTACATGGGCAATCTGGAGGTGGCGCTGGCCTACAACGCCTTCCTCGGCGAGGCCGACCCGATCAAGCGCCAGCTGGCCGACCGGGACTACGCGACCCTGTCGCTCAAGTACTCGCTGTGATCCACCGGCCGGGCAGTCCGCTGCCCGGCCGGCTCGATCCGGGAATTCCTGTAGGGGCGAATTCATTCGCCCGGATGCCCCGCCAGGCGAATGAATTCGCCCCTACAGGGCCCGGTCTAGTCGATTCAAACGATTCGCGCGGGGTACGACTGCGGCATAGTGTCTGCAGTCACGCCCTGCGCCAGTGGAGACAACCATGGGACTCAAAGGCAACGCCGCCATCGTCGGGGCGGCCCAGTACAAACCGGAGAAGTACGCCACCGCGCCGCGTATGTTCCACCTCGAGCAGGTGGCCGACCTCGCCGCGCGCGCTCTGGCCGACGCCGGCCTGCGCGCCGAGGACCTCGACGGTCTGGTGATCAACGGCCCGCACTTCCACGAGGCTTCGGTGTTCGTCCCGGCGATGGCTGCCGAATACCTGGGCATGAAGCTCAACTTCGCCGAAGTGGTCGACCTCGGCGGCTGCACCTCGGTCGCCATGGTCTGGCGCGCCGCCGCCGCCATCGAGCTGGGCCTGTGCCAGGCGGTGCTCTGCGTGCTGCCGGCGCGCATGGCGCCGTTCGGCCCCGACGAGGATCCCAGCTGGATGGCCCGCTCGATGCGCTTCGGCGGCCACAGCACCGCCTTTGGTGCGCCCGAGGCGGAGTTCGACCTGCCCTACGGTCACATGGGCCAGAACACCGGCTACGCGATGATCGCCCAGCGCTACGCCGCCCAGTACGGCTACGACGCCGAGGCGATGGCCAAGATCGCCGTCGATCAGCGCTTCAACGCCCAGTTCAACCCCGAGGCCATGTTCTACGGCCAGCCGCTGACCACCGAGCAGGTGCTGGCCAGCAAGATGGTCGCCGACCCGCTGCACGTGTTGGAGATCGTCATGCCGGTCGCCGGCGGCGCGGCGCTGATCGTCGCCTCCAAGGAAGTCGCCGCCCGTGCGCGCAACCGCGGTGCGGTGGTCACCGGCTTCGGCGAGCACCTGGAGTTCAAGTCGCCGTCCTACGCCGCCGACATGACCTCCACCCCCATCGGCCCGGCTTCCCAGCGCGCCTTCGCCATGGCCGGCCTGAAGCCTGCCGACATGCACGCCGCGCAGATCTACGACTGCTACACCATCACCGTGCTGCTCACCCTCGAGGACGCCGGTTTCGCGCCCAAGGGCGAGGGCATGCGCTTCGTCCGCGACAACGACCTGACCTGGCGCGGCAACTTCCCGATGAACACCCACGGCGGCCAGCTCAGCTTCGGCCAGTCCGGCGCGGCCGGCGGCATGTCGCAGGTGGTCGAGGCCTTCCACCAGATCGCCGGCCGCGCCGGCGACCGCCAGCTCGCCCGCTGCGACAACGTCTACGTCTCCGGTACCGGCGGCGTGATGAGCGAGCAGGGCGCACTGATTCTTCAGGGAGCATGAGCGAGATGTCGACCAACAAACCGATGCCCGTACAGACGGAAATCTCGGCGCCGTTCTGGGCCGGCCTCAAGGAGCAGCGCCTGACCCTGCCGCAGTGCCAGGCCTGCGGCCACTGGATCTTCTACCCGCGTCGCCACTGCGACCGCTGCTATTCCCACGACCTGAAATGGCAGGACGTTTCCGGCAGCGGCACGCTTTACAGCTTCACCGTGGCGCGCATCCCGACCCTGCCGGACTTCGCCGACGAGGCGCCGCAGAAGCTCGCCGTGGTCGAGCTGGACGAGGGTGTGCGGATCAACACCACCCTCGTCGGCCTCGCCGAGGACGAGATCAAGATCGGCATGCGCCTCAAGCCGGTGTTCGATACCGTCAACGCCGAAGGCGACACCCTGCTGCGCTTCACCGGCGTCGACAAGCAGGTGGTCCCGCGCCGCTTCGACGAACCGGAAGTAGTCGAGCAGGTCGAGGAGCAGGCGCCGCGCCGGCAGATCCGCGTCGACGACGCCGAGGCCCTGCAGGCGCTGGTCAGCGACGAGTTCACGGCGTGGAGCAACCAGATCGTCGTCGACCAGGCGCTGATCGACGAGTTCGCCAAGCTGTCCGGCGACGACTACTGGATCCACACCGACCCGGAACGCGCCCGCAAGCAGGGCCCGTTCGGCGGCACCATCGCCCACGGCGCGCTGGTCCAGGTGCTGATGTCGCGCCTGAAGGTGCCGTTCGATCACGAGATCGTCGGCTTCACCAACATGGTCAACTACGGCTCCGACCGCCTGCGCTTCCCCAGCCCGGTACCGGCCGGCTCGCGCATCCATTCCCGCGGCCGGGTCAAGGCCGTGGAGATCGGCAAGCGCGGCACCCAGCTGACCCTGGAGCTGAACATCCACGTGGTCGGCAGCGATCGCCCGGCGGTGATCAACGATCTGGTCGTGCTGTACATGTGATTTGCTGAGAGTGTCACCCTTTGGCCGCCCGAGGCGCATGCGTCGGGCGGTCTTTTTGTTTCCGGCGGCCCTGGAAGAGGGGACTCCACACGGCCTTTGGTGCAAAAAAAATGATCCGAAGGTGCAGCAATATTCGTTATCCAAATGCATCGCCAGGCATGACACTGGAACCGTCCACCCCGCCCGGGATTTCGCTGGAGATCCCGCACTACAGGAGTTCGAACCATGTCCCTGCCGCTCGATGAATTGCTGCAAACCCTGCTCAGTGCCGAACGTGCCGGCGTCCAGGTGGCTTCGGCGAGCCTGCGGGAGTGCCAGGATCCGGAGCTGCGGCCGCTGCTGGAGCAGATCCTGGCCGGCGAGGGGGAAAGCTGCCGACGCCTGCTGGCCTGCATGCAGCACCTGGGCCTGGAGCCGAACCGGCAGACCGGCGAGTTCCACGCCAGGGCGATGGCCATCGCCGATCTGCATGAACGCATGGCGTTCATCGACCGCGGCCAGCGCTGGGTGATCCGCAAGCTGCAGGAGGCGTTGCCCGACTGCGCGGACCCATTGGTGCGCACGGAGCTGGCAACGGTGCTGCGTATTCACGAAGAGAACAGTGCGGCCACGCCAGCCTGACTGGATGTACGCGCTGTACCAGTTTGAGGAGACCCCAAGATGAAACCTTCGATCACCGTTTCTCTCGCGTTGAGCGCCTGCCTGCTCATCGCAGGAGGCGTGCAGGCCGACGAAGTACTGTCGCCTGCCCATGACAACACCGCCGGCAAGTCGGTCGGCGCGCTGACCGGCGTGATGGTCGGCGGCGCTGCCGGCGGGCCGCTGGGCGCCCTGGTCGGTGCCGGTGTCGGCTGGCTGGCCGGTTGGGGCGTGCAGGAAGGCACCGGCCTCAGCGAGAACGCCTACACCGTGCGCGGCGCCGACGGCGAAACCCGCGTGGTGCGCTCGCCCAATCGCCAGTTCGCCATCGGCGAGCAGGTCGACCATCGCGGCGGGCGGCTCTATGCACGCAGCGACTCGGGACAGGCCCCGTCCGGATTGTGCGCCGCCCCGACGGGGGCTGCCGACGGGCGCTGCTGAACCGGCAGGAGAGCCCCGAGTGGCGCAGGCCGCAGGAGAGGGGCTCTCCACTCCGCCCATCACGAATACTTGATCGCCACCTTCTCGAGCCTTTTCCGGCCGATCTTCGCCCACGACCTGCCATCGAACCGAAGTACGGCCACGGCGCAGGTCGGCAGGTTGACGTCCTTGTCCGCCAGGTGCAGCAGCAGTTCCGACAGCGCCGGATTGTGGCCGACCAGCATCAGCCGCTTGTGCTCGCCACCCAGCTCGCGGATCAGCTCCAGCAGGTCATCCACCCCACCGCTGTAGAGCCGCCCGTCCTGCACGATGTGCCTGCGCTTGAAGTCGAGCTTCCGGGCGATGGCCTCCGCCGTTGCCAGCGCCCGCTTCGCCGGGCTGGCAACGATCGCGTCGACGGCCAGTTCGGACTCGGCCAGGCGCTTGCCCATCTTCACCGCATCGTTCTTGCCCTTGTCGGTCAGCGGGCGCTCGCTGTCGGCCAGCCTGACGTCGTCCCAGCTCGACTGGCCGTGGCGGACGAGGAACAGTGTCTTCATGGTGTGCACCTCTTGGCGCTGGGGCTTGAGCCTCAGGCTACCTGGCGCTGCTTACAAACAGATGCACGCGGGGGCCAGGATGCGTCCGTTGTCGTCGACGATGCGTACCGCGCCAACGCGGCACGGGCATTCCGTTGGGCGGCATTCCGCTGGGCGGCGCACCGCCGGGCGACGGTGCATCTACGCTTCCGGGAGACCGAACAGCACCCTTTGGCGGAGACAACCCGATGAGCGAAATGGCTGCCCCCGGCGACCTCGGCCAGACCGAGCTCAGATGCCGGATCATCGACACCGCGCTGACCCTCGGCACCGAGCGCGGCTGGGACGGGTTTCATCTCCACGACCTCGCGGCGCGACTGGACATCGGCCTGGCCGACATCGCCCAGCACTTCGCCGGCAAGGATGCGATCGCCGAAGCCTGGTTCGGGCATGCCGACGCCGCCTTGCTGGCCGCGGCGGACACGCCGGGCTGGCAGTTCCTCAGCCCACGCGAACGCCTGCAGCGCGCGATCCTTAGCTGGTTGGACGCGCTGGCCCCGCACCGCAAGCTGGCCGCCGAGATGCTGCGCTACAAGCTGCAGCCCGAGCATCTGCATCTCCAGGTTCAGGGCGCGCTGCGCGTCAGCCGCACGGTGCAATGGATCCGCGAGGCGGCCCTGCTGCCCGCCACCGGCTGGCGGCGCGAGTGCGAGGAAGCGGCGCTCACCGCCATCTACCTGACCACCTTCGCCTGCTGGCTGCGCGACGACAGTCCCGGCGCCAGCCGCAGCCTTAGCCTGCTCGACCGGCTGCTCGCCCGGGCCGAGTGGCTGGCCGGCTGGCTCGGCGCAGCACCGGCCAGCAACAGCGGCAGCGGGACCGATAGCGGCGGCTGAGCGATGGACGCGCTCGCCCACGCGCTGCTGGGCGCTACGCTGGCGCAAGCCACCTCGGCGCGCTGCACTGTGCTGTCGCCACGGCAATGCCTGGCGATCTGCGTCAGCTCGGCGGTCTTCCCCGATATCGACTTCATCGGCTTCCTCGTCGATCCGCTGCGCTTTCTCGCCGAGTGGCACCAGGGCCCGACGCATTCGCTCATCCTGCTGCCGCTATGGGCCGCGCTGATCGGTGGCGCGTTCGCGCTGGTGGGCAGGCGCAAGGCGGCGTTCCTGCCCGCCTGCGTGTTCGCCGCCGTCGGGCTTGCCTCGCACATCGGGCTCGACCTGATGACTGCCTACGGCACCGCGCTCTTGTATCCGCTCAGCCAGCAGCGCTTCTGGATCGGCAGCCTGTTCCTGGTGGACCCGGTTTTCCTGCTGATCGCCCTGGGCGCGCTGGTCGCCAGCCTGAGGTTGCGCAGACCCTGGCCCGCCCTCGCGGGCCTCGCGCTGCTGGCACTCTATGCGGGAGGGCAGACGCTGCAGCAACTGCGTGCCAGCGACATCGCCCGCCAGTGGGCGCAGGCCAATGGCATCGCACCGGTGCGGGTGGCGGCGCTGGCCCAGCCGCTATCGCCCTTCAACTGGAAACTGCTCGTGGTCGATGGCGACCATTATCATCAGGCCCATCTGAAGCTCGACGTTGGCGCCGCAGCGCTGCCGATCCCGGGCACACTGGGTGAGCTGGCTCGGGCCTATAGGTCGCCACAGCAGATGGTCTGGCAGCGGCGCCATCGCTACGGGGAGGATGCTGACCTGCAGCCGCAGGTGCAGGCGCGCTGGCACGACCCCCGCTTCGCCTCCTACCGCCGGTTCGCGATCTTTCCGGCGCTGTCGCGGATCGACCACGGCGGCGAAACCTGTATCTGGTTCACCGACCTGCGCTACGACCTGCCGACCCTGCCCGATACCTTTCGCTACGGCTTCTGCCGCGGCAGTGAAACCCAGCCCTGGCGGCTGTATCGGCTGCGCTACTTCTCGGCCGATTCGCGGCAAGGGCTGGATTGAGCCACCGGTCCCGACCGCTGGAGCACCACAGAAGGCATGTGCAGCCTCAGAAAAACACGTCCGCTGGCACGCCAAAGCGCTCCGACAGCGCGCGGATGTGACGGACATTGAGTTGGCGCTTGCCGCCAAGGATCTCGGAAATGACCGATTGCGCGCCGACCTCGGGCAGGTTGGCCTGGGTCAGGCCGTGCTCCTGCATCAGGTAGCGCAGCACCTCCGTACGGGGTTAAAAGATGATTACTCTACTGGCGTCAGTACAGGCTGCCCCGAAAAATGAGCCGCAAGGTTATCGAACGTCAAATCCAGCATTGCTCGCAGGGTAGCGCCAGTGGTACTCGCCATATGAGGCGTTAATACCACGTTATCGAGCGAAAAAAATGCCTCTGGGATATGAGGTTCATTACAGAACACGTCGATCCCCGCCGCCAGAATCTTGCGTTCACGCAAGGCTTGCACCAGTGCGTTCTCATCGACAATGGATCCGCGGGCGACATTGATCAGTACACCTGACGGCCCAAGCGCAGCGAGTACTGCCTCGTCGATCAATGCCCGTGTTGTGCTTCCACCACTCGCGCACACCACAAGAAAATCGACATTGGCAGCCAATTCTTGCGCGTTATCGTAGGCGGCGGCAAAAACTGAGTGCAACACCTGACCTTTCCGGTACGGTGTTGCCATGTCTTACCACGAACTCAGCATTG
>NZ_SSTC01000028.1 GCF_004801855.1 Pseudomonas sp. A-1
AAGACCTGTTGCCATAGCGCATCCTCCTGGTGAGGGTTCAAGAATGCACCATGACTTCCTGGGACTGCACACCTAGTCGGCACGCACCGTGCGCTCGGCGGCCCAGGCGCGCAGCGCCGCCAGCTCCTCGGCCATCACCACCGACAGCGGCGCGGTCTGCTGCAGGGTGGCGAGCAGCAGCGCCTGATCCACCGCACACTGCCGGGCCTGCGCCGCATACAGGGCGCTGACCACCGCCTGCTCGATCTCCGCCCCGGAAAAGCCCGTGCTGGCCGCGGCCAGCAGCGCCAGGTCGAACTGCTCCGGCGCCAGCTCGCGGCGCGCCAGGTGGATACGGAAGATCTCGGCGCGCGCCGCCTCAGCGGGCAGGTCGACGAAGAACAGCTCGTCGAAGCGCCCCTTGCGCACCAGCTCCGGCGGCAGCCGGTGGATGGCGTTGGCGGTGGCGACCAGGAACACCGGCGCCCTGCGCTCGGCCATCCAGGTCAGCAGGGTGCCGAGCACCCGCTGGCTGACCCCGCCGTCGTGCTCGCCGCTGGCCAGCCCCTTCTCGATCTCGTCCATCCACAGCACGCAGGGCGCCATCTGCTCGGCCATCTTCAGCGCCTCGCGCAGGTTGCGTTCGGTTTCGCCGAAGTACTTGTTGTACAGGCAGGCGAAGTCCAGGCGCAGCAGCGGCAGGCCCCACAGCCCGGCCACCGCCTTGGCCGCCAGGCTCTTGCCGCCGCCCTGCACGCCGACCAGCAGCACGCCGCGCGGCCGGTCGGCCGCTGCGGCAGCGAAGAAGGCATCGCGGCGCTCGCCCAGCCAGCGCTTGAGGTTGTCCAGGCCGCCGACGTCGGCGAAACGCGCGGTCTCGTACTCGAAGCCGAGCACGCCGTCCATGTCCAGCAGCTGGAAACGCGCACGATTGAGCTCGGGCAGATCGTCCTGGGTGATGGCGCCGTCGTTGCAGATCACGTTGCGCGCCAAGAGGCGCGCCTCGGCATGGGCCAGGCCGCGCAGGTTCTTCACCAGCTGCTGCAGGGTGCGGTTGTCGGTACGTACCCGCGCGCCCTGGTTGCGCTCGCTCCAGCGCTGCGCTTCCTCGCGGACGATGGCCAGCAGCTCGTCCTCGCCGGGCAGCGCCAGGCTGAAGCGTGCCGCCAGGCGCTGCAGCTCGGCCGGCAGCTTGAGCGCATGGGAGACCAGCACCAGGGTCGGCCCCGGCTGCCCGGCGGCCATCGCCACCTCCTTGAGCAGGCGCACCAGGCGCGGGTTGTCGCCGAGGAACGGATGCAGGTCGCAGAACACGTAGAGGTTGGCGTGCGGATCGGCCTTGACCAGGCGCAGCGCCACCTCCGGCTCGCGGCTGTCGCCCTCGCCGAGCGGCTCGCCGCCGAAGCCCAGACGCTGCACGCCCTCGGTGACCGACCACAGGTACAGCCCGAGGCCGCGGCGGACCGCCAGGCCGCTGAGGGTTTCCAGCACGCGCGGTTCGTCCCAGGACTCGACGACGATCAGGCGCACGCGCGAGTCGAGCACCAGGCCCAGGTCATGGATATCGTTCTTCACACGGACTCCTTGTGGGGTGGGCGGCGGCGGGCGCAGCCGGTAAAATCGGCCCATCCGCAACCAATGGAGAGACGCCTGTGGACTGCCTGTTCTGCAAGATCGTCAACGGCGACATTCCGGCGCGCAAGCTCTACGAGGACGACCAGGTGGTCGCCTTCCACGACATCGCTCCGCAGGCGCCGGTGCATTTTCTCGTGATTCCGAAAAAGCACATAGCCACCCTTCACGATATCGGCGAAGAGGACAAGGCGCTGCTCGGCCACATCGTCCACACCGCCCAGCGTCTGGCCCGCGAGCAGGGCTGCGAGGAAGGCTTCCGCGTGGTGATGAACTGCAACGAGCAGGGCGGCCAGACCGTCTACCACATCCACATGCACGTGCTCGGCCAGCGCCAGATGCACTGGCCGCCGGGCTGATCGCACGCCCCCTGATCCCGCGCAAGCCCGCCCGTACCGGCTTGCGCCAGACTTGCCGCCGTCGCCATTGCCGGAGGTCGCCATGACCAGCCAACGCCACTACTCCCCGGCCGATCGCCTGCTGCAGCAGGCCGACGCCGCCCTGCGCACCCTGCTGCCGTTCAGCGGCCAGCCGGGCCGCCCCTCGCCCGCCCGGAACAAGGACGAGGTCGAGCTCAACGAGGCCGAGGCCAAGCACGTCTGCGGCCTGATGCGCATCAACCACACCGGCGAGGTGTGCGCCCAGGCGCTCTACCAGGGCCAGGCGCTGACCGCGAAACTGCCGCAGGTGCGCCAGGCCATGGAGCAGGCCGCCGACGAGGAGATCGACCACCTGGCCTGGTGCGAGCAGCGCATCCGCGAACTGGGCGGCCGGCCCAGCCTGCTCAACCCGCTGTTCTACGGCCTGTCGTTCGGCATCGGCGCCGCCGCCGGGCTGGTCAGCGACCGGGTCAGCCTGGGCTTCGTCGCCGCCACCGAGGACCAGGTGGTCAAGCACCTCGACGAGCACCTGGCCCAGCTGCCGCCGGGCGATGCGCGCTCGCAGGCCATCCTCGAGCAGATGCGCGTGGACGAGCTGCAGCACGCCACCACCGCGCTGGATGCCGGCGGCCTGCGCTTCCCGGCGCCGGTCAAGGCCGGCATGACCCTGCTGTCCAGGGTGATGACCAAGGCTACCTACCGCCTCTGAAGCCGTAAGCCAAAAACGCGAAAGGGCACCCGAGGGTGCCCTTTCTGCTGCTGCGCGGCGATCTCAGTGCGGCATGTTGCGGCCGTAGAAGATCTCCAGCATCTCGTGACGCACGCGCTCTTCAACCTGGGCGCGCTGCTCGGCGGAGAGGTTGTTGGTAGCGTCGCCGAACAGGTAGTTGTCCAGATCGAAGTCCTTGAGCAGCATCTTGGTGTGGAACAGGTTCTCCTGGTACACGTTGACGTCGGTCATCTGGTACGCCTCCTTGGTGTCGTCGGAGAGGTACTTCTGGATCGAGTTGATCTCGTGGTCGATGAAGTGCTTCCTGCCCTCCACGTCGCGGGTGAAGCCGCGCACGCGGTAGTCGACGGTGACGATGTCCGAGTCGAACGAGTGGATCAGGTAGTTGAGCGCCTTCAGCGGCGAGATCACCCCGCAGGTCGACACGTCGATGTCGACACGGAAGGTGGCGATGCCTTCCACCGGATGGATCTCCGGATAGGTGTGCACCGTGATGTGGCTCTTGTCCAGGTGGGCCAGGATGGTTTCCTTGAGCGGACCCGGCGACTCCTCGATCTGACTGTCGGTGGGCTCCACCGGCTGCTCGGAGATCAGGATGGTCACGCTGGCGCCCTGCGGATCGTAGTCCTGGCGGGCGATGTTGAGGATGTTGGCGCCGATGATCTCGACCACATCGGTGAGGATCTGCGTCAGGCGCTCGGCATCGTAGACCTCGTCGATGTACTGGACGTAGGCCTGCTGGTCTTCCGGCGTCTCGGCGTAGCAGATGTCGTAGATGTTGAAGCTCAAGGTCTTGGTCAGGTTGTTGAACCCATGGAGCTTGAGTTTGCTTTTCATCACCGTCGGTAACTCCCCAGGTGTATGCGGCGTTGCCGCGGTTATGGCATGCCCGTCAGCGGCACGCGGCAGCTGCGTAGGACGGCTTGCACCTCTTCGCCAAGGCGGTGGCTATAAAGAAGGCGCCGCGCCATCCATCGGGATCACGCGGCGCCTCTAAAAAAATAAGCGCGACATTATGCAGATGGCAGGCTCGCTCGCCTAGAGCCTGCCGGCAGATTGTGGCCGGACGGCTCAGGCGCCCAGCTCGACGATCTCGTAGCCGTGGCTGATCTCCACCCCGCCGCGCTCCAGCATGATCGACGCCGAGCAGTACTTCTCCGCCGACAGCTCGACCGCGCGCTTGACCTGGGCCTCCTTGAGGCCGCGGCCCTTGACCACGAAGCGCAGGTGGATCCTGGTGAACACCTTCGGCTCGCTCTCGGCACGCTCGGCCTCGAGGAAGGCCTCGCAGCTCTCCACCGCCTGGCGCGACTTCTTGAGGATGCTGACCACGTCGAAGCTGCTGCAGCCGCCGAGGCCGAGCAGCAGCATCTCCATCGGTCGCACGCCCAGGTTGCGCCCACCGTGCTCGGGCGGGCCGTCCATCACCACCACATGGCCGCTGCCCGACTCGCCAAGGAACATGGCCTCGCCGGCCCACTGGATGCGTGCTTTCATCAGCCTGACTCCGTGCTCGGATAAAAGGGCGACAGTCTACCATAGCCCCAGGGTGCGGCTCTTTCGTCGAGTCTGTGTGATAGGCAACGCAATTTTCGGTTATTGTCGGGGCGCCGGCTGTTAAGCTGCAGGCGTAATGCTGGCACACTCGCTGATCGGAATAACGGATCCAGATACGGCCCGGCACCTTCGGGCTCATTCTTCCACCTTTAGGGACCGGGCATGGTTGCAATCAGCCTTACACCAAAGCTCAAGAACCTCGACAAGCTGCTGGCGCACTGTCACCGCCGCCGCTACACCGCCAAGAGCACCATCATCTATGCGGGCGACCGCTGCGAAACCCTGTTCTTCATCATCAAGGGCTCGGTGACCATCCTCATCGAGGACGACGACGGTCGCGAGATGATCATCGCCTACCTCAACCCCGGCGACTTCTTCGGCGAGATGGGCCTGTTCGACCGCGAAGGCCACGAGCAGGAGCGTAGCGCCTGGGTACGCGCCAAGACCGAGTGCGAGGTGGCCGAGATCAGCTACGCCAAGTTCCGCGAGCTGACCCAGCAGGACCCGGAGATCCTCTACACCCTCGGCAGCCAGCTGGCCGACCGCCTGCGCAAGACCACCCGCAAGGTCGGCGACCTGGCCTTCCTCGACGTCACCGGCCGGGTGGCGCGCACCCTGCTCGAGCTGTGCAAGCAGCCCGACGCCATGACCCACCCCGACGGCATGCAGATCAAGATCACCCGCCAGGAAATCGGCCGCATCGTCGGCTGCTCGCGCGAGATGGTCGGCCGCGTGCTCAAGTCCCTCGAGGAGCAGGGCCTGGTCAGCGTCAAGGGCAAGACCATGGTGGTGTTCGGCACCCGCTGAAGCCATCCGCCCCGAACGAAAAGGCCGTCCCCAGGGACGGCCTTTTGCATTGCGCGCGACGGGTCAGCCCGGGAAGAACAGCCGGCGCAGCTCCTCGCCCGGCTCGGGCGCGCGCATGAACGCCTCGCCGACCAGGAAGCTCCAGACGTCGTGGCGCTCCATCAGCTCGACGTCGGCGCGGGCGAGGATGCCGCTCTCGGTGACCACCAGGCGGTCGGCCGGAATGCGCGGCAGCAGCTCCAGGGTGGTCTGCAGGCTGACCTCGAAGCTGTGCAGGTTGCGGTTGTTGATGCCGAGCAGCGGGGTATCCAGATGCGTGAGGGCGCGCTCCAGCTCCGCGCCGTCGTGCACCTCGACCAGCACGTCCAGGTTCTGCTCCCTGGCCACCTGGGCCAGCTCGACCAGCTGCACGTCGTCCAGGCAGGCGGCGATCAGCAGCACGCAGTCGGCGCCGATGGCGCGCGCCTCGATCACCTGGTAGGGATCGATCAGGAAATCCTTGCGGATCACCGGCAGCGCGCAGGCGGCGCGCGCCTGCTGCAGGTAGGCGTTGGCGCCCTGGAAGAAGTCCACGTCGGTGAGCACCGACAGGCAGGTGGCGCCGCCGGCCTGGTAGCTGGCGGCGATCTGCGCCGGGTCGAAGTCGGCGCGAATCACCCCCTTGCTCGGCGAGGCCTTCTTCACCTCGGCGATCACCGCAGGCCGGCGCTGCGCCGCCTGCTGCTGCAGGGCGCGGGCGAAGCCGCGCGGCGCGGAGGCCTCGCGTGCGCGCGCCTCCTGCTCGGCCAGGCTGACCTGGGCACGGGCCTCGGCGACTTCCTCGACCTTGCGGGCGACGATCCTTTCCAGCACGGTCGGTACGCTCATGCCTGGTTCTCCACTTTGAACACGTTGGTGAACGACGCCAGCTCGTCCATCTTCTCGCGGGCCAGGCCGGTGTGCAGGGCGTCGTGGGCCAGCTGCACGCCTTCCTTGAGGCTGGTGGCGTGATCGGCGGCGTACAGCGCCGCGCCGGCGTTGAGGATGATCATGTCGGCGGCCTTCTGCCCCGCCTCGGTGCGGCGCCGGCCGAGCGCGTCGCGGATCAGCTCCAGCGACTGCGCCGCGCCCTCGACGTTGAGACCGATCAGGCTCTGGCTCCTGATGCCGAAGTCCTCCGGCTGGATCAGGTACTCGCTGATCACCCCGTCCTTGAGCTCGGCGACATGGGTCGGCGCGGCCAGGCTGACCTCGTCGAGGCCATCCTGGGCATGCACCACCAGCACGTGCTGGCTGCCGAGGCGCTGCAGCACCTCGGCCAGCGGCCGGCACAGGGCCTTGGTGAACACGCCGAGCACCTGGTGGCGCACGCCGGCCGGGTTGGCCAGCGGGCCGAGCATGTTGAAGATGGTGCGCAGGCCCAGCTCGCGGCGCGCCGCGGCGGCGTGGCGCATGGCGCCGTGGTGGGCCGGGGCGAACATGAAGCCCACCCCCACCGTCTCGATGCAGCGCGCCACCTGCTCGGGGCTCAGGTCCAGGTAGATGCCCGCCGCCTCCAGCAGGTCGGCGCTGCCGCTCTTGCCGGACACCGCGCGGTTGCCGTGCTTGGCCACCTTGCCGCCGGCGGCGGCGACCACGAAGGCGGCCGCCGAGGAGACGTTGAAGATGTTCATGCCGTCGCCGCCGGTGCCGCAGGTGTCGACCAGCCGCTCGGCGTCGATGGTCACCGGCGCGGCCAGCTCGCGCATCACCTGCACGGCGCCGACGATCTCGTCGATGGTCTCGCTCTTCATGCGCAGGCCCATCAGGAAGGCGCCGATCTGCGCGTCGGTGCACTGGCCGGTCATGATCAGGCGCATCACGTCCTGCATCTCGGCGGTGGACAGGTCCAGCTGGTTGACCACCCGGTTGAGGGCTTCCTTGATGTCCATCAGCGCACGCCTCCGCTCTGCTTGAGGAAATTGGCCAGCAGCTCGTGGCCCTGCTGGGTGAGGATCGATTCGGGGTGGAACTGCACGCCCTCGACGTTCAGCGTCCGGTGGCGCAGGCCCATGATCTCGTCGACGCTGCCGTCCTCGAACTGGGTCCAGGCGGTGATCTCCAGGCAGTCCGGCAGGCTCTCGCGGCGCACCACCAGCGAGTGGTAGCGGGTCACGGTGAGCGGATTGGCCAGGCCTTCGAACACGCCCTGGTCCTTGTGGAACACCGGGCTGGTCTTGCCGTGCATGGCCACGCGGGCGCGCACCACCTCGCCGCCGAACGCCTGGCCGATGCTCTGGTGACCCAGGCAGACGCCGAGCAGCGGCAGCCGGCCGGCGAACTCGCGGATCACCGCCAGCGACACGCCGGCCTCGTTGGGGGTGCAGGGGCCGGGGGAGACCACGATGCGCTCGGGATTCAGCGCGCGGATCTGCTCCACGCTCAGCTCGTCGTTGCGCACCACCTTGACCTCGGCGCCCAGCTCGCCGAAGTACTGCACCAGGTTGAAGGTGAAGGAGTCGTAGTTGTCGATCATCAGCAGCATAAGCGGCTTAACCTCCTGATTTTGCTAGGCTTTTCGCCTGAATCGCAGGCTTGATACCCGCTTGGATACCCGCTTTTTCTCTGGATACCCCTGCGTCGACGATCGTGAAGCGCCCGCACTAAAGCCTTGGATTCTCGCATGTATCGCGTCGCAGCAGAAATGCCCGCTCTGGTGCCACTGAAGGGCATGCACTCACCGCCCGGCGGGACACCGTCACTGCGTAGAACTCAAGCCTGCAGCCACCCCTCAACAACATCAGCCCCGAACTCCGCTTTCCACTCCTTCAGCAGTGCATGGTTCAAGCTCTTGGTCTCGATGCGCTTGCCGGTGACCGGTTGCACGTAGACCTTCACCTGGCGGGGACGACGCTGCTTCACAGCAGCAGGAGCAACCGGCTCAAGCTCGACCGACTGCGGATTGAGGATGGCGACCACCTCCGCTAGGTCGATGCCGTACTCGTCCATCAGCGCCTTCAGCCTCTCCTCGAACTCCATTTCGCGCTGCAGGCTGGCGTCGGCCTGCAGTTGCTCCAAGAGAGCCATCTGTTTCTGCAGCTCACGCTCGGCGCGGCGGAACTCGGCCAGTTTGGACATGTCATCTCCTTTCATTTTGTAACGGAATCAAATCGGATGTGGCCGACTACTAGCCGACACGCAGGTATTCGTGGAGGGTGGCACGGCTGATGCCGAACTCGCTAGCTGTGATCTCTCAGTAGGTTGTTCATCCGGAGCATTCTCAGAATTCTGGAAGTGCGAGCAACACAGCCCTCCAAGAGCCCCGGATTAGCCTGCATAAACATGCCCGTATTACCCCTTGAGGTCGAGCCCTTTTGGTACAGCGCATACTCAATGGGCTGCGGGCCAAGGAAGCGGCGCAAGCCGCTGGTATCAGTCTCCGTACAGCCTACAAGTGGCTCAGGTGCTTTCGTGAGGAAGAGGAAGCGGGCTTGATCGCTCGTCACGCCCGCACTCATGCCTCCACGCCACGGCAGACTTCCTGATCGAGCAACTGATTGAGCTGCGCCGCTCTCGAAAGGCCTATCGGCAGTTACTTTACAGAGCGCCACTGAAAGGCCGCTTAAACTTTACAACGCAGTTGCGTTGTCCAGAAACTTTAAGAGAGGATCACCCACGTCCTTATACGCAGGGCTCGCCCCTCTACCGAGGCGGGATCGCCCTCCGTTTGCGTCCGCGAGTTATTTCTACATTGACAGGGAAGAAAAGCGTGGTGCAGTTCAACGATTGGTGCCGCTGGACCAACGAGCCGGTTGGGAACAACCGCCACCGAGTGATAACCTGTCAGGCCGTCAACCTTCCGACGGGGATCCAAGCAACGGCCGCCGTCGTTGCAGGGCATTATGCTTCGGAGGAGCATGTAGCGCGCGCGCTCACTCGTCTCGGCAAGCCGGCCGCAGCTACGCTGATTCAGAGCAAGCTTCCCACAACCAAGGCGATACGCTCCGGTGATCTTGGCGAGATCTACGCAACGGAATGGATCGACTCCCATAGCGGCGGCTATCGCGCTCCGATCAAGCGCCTACGCTGGAAAGACCATCGCAACATGGCGATGCGCGGCGACGACGTGATCGGCATCCGCCAAGACACTCAAACCCAGAACCTACAGTTCCTGAAGACGGAGGCGAAGAGCCGCGCCAGGCTGACCAATCAAGTCCTCGTCGAAGCACGGGCCGGCCTAGACAAGGATGGTGGCCTGCCGTCCCCCCACGCGTTGTCCTTCATCTCGGCGCGCCTTGTTGAACTGGGTAATTTGCCGCTCGCCGACGCAATCGATGATGCACTGCTCAAGCACGGGATCCCGGCTCAGAACGTCCAACATCTGCTTTTCACCTTTTCTGGCAACGCGCCGGCTCCCCTGCTAACCGCTTCTATCCAAGCCTACTCGGGACCAATCAATCAGTGGGGGGTTGGTCTGCATGTAGAGGAACACGCCGACTTCATCGGCGAGGTCTATGATCGAGTGATCGACGATGCCAACAACGCCTGAAGCAATCGCAGCCGATATCGCAGAAGCAGCGACGGCCGGCTTTCGCAGTCGTCTCATCGCGCGCGGCCAAGCGCGCGCGATCATCTGGCGCGACGGCGAGCTTCCGCCTGACGCGCCGGTCTTTGCGCCGCAGCTCAGCTACGACCTGCACTCCTATGCTTACGCCCTTCTCGGGCTCGGCCTTCGCCTACGAGAGATCGGTGGAGACGCGGCGCTGGCCCGCACTGCCTTCGAGCAGGCCGCCACAGCCCTAGAGGCCGTGATCGCCAAGGGTAATCCCCAGGAGGTCGAACGCGACTTTCACTTCATCATGGCGGCGGCGAGCTATCATCTTGCCCATCTCTCCGCCCGCGCCTATTCGCTGCTCGCGATTGTCGAAGCAGACGAAAATTTCACGCCTACGGAACAGGTACTCGCCCTGTTGATGCGGCGAAACTTCAGCGCCCTTCGCGCCAACGTGCTCGAATATCGAGCTTCCGGCGAAGGCAGCGATGCCCGAATAGCGGCCGACATCCAGACCAAACTTGACCATGCCGAGGCGGTGGACTTGACCGATGACGGCGACGAGTTCCTTTTCGACAGCCTCGACACGGCGCTGAACGATGCCTTCATGGCGGCCATGTCCCTGTTCCTTCTCGCGCTGGAACGCGGCGAACAGACACTACTCGACCAGGCGCTGGAGCGGCTTCGGACAGGTCTCTCCATCTGCAGCGAACTGAACATACTGCCGCAATGGTGGTCGCATCGCATGGCGGTCCACCTCTTGTCGGACCTCTGGTCGAACACCTTCCACGAGAGGGTACCGCTCCAACCGGCTGGTGGCGAAGCGGCCGACTGGCCCCGGCTTCGCGAGCTATTCATCGCACTGCTGCAACGACGCCCGAAGGCCGAAGTAGACCTGTGGCCGTCCCAGATCGAAGCGGCAACTCGCGCAGCCGACCAATCCGATGATCTTGTGGTTTCGCTGCCCACCAGCGCCGGCAAGACACGCATTGCCGAACTGTGCATCTTACGCTGCCTGGCTGGCGGCAAGCGGGTGGTCTTCATTACACCACTGCGCGCGCTGTCGGCGCAGACCGAGACGACCCTGCAGAGGACCTTCGGTCCTCTGGGGAAGACAATCTCGGCGCTCTACGGCAGCATCGGGGTAAGCGGCTTCGATAAAAACGCGATCCGAGAGCGTGACATCGTTGTCGCGACACCGGAGAAGCTCGACTTCGCGCTCCGCAACGATTCGTCCCTCCTCGATGACGTCGGCTTGCTCGTCTTCGACGAAGGTCACATGATCGGCCTCAGCGAGCGCGAGGTTCGCTACGAGGTGCAGATCCAGCGATTGCTTCGTCGTCCGGACGCGCACCAGCGGCGGATCGTGTGCCTCTCAGCGATCTTGCCCGATGGTGACCAGCTTGACGACTTCGCCGGATGGCTGCGGCGGGATCACCCAGGTGGCCTAATCAAGCATGACTGGCGCCCCACGCGGCTGCGGTTCGGCGAGGTTGTCTGGTCATCGCTCAGCGCGCGTCTGAACCTGCGCGTTGGCGACGAGCGGCCGTGGGTCCAGCGATTTCTCGTGGGGGCCGTGCCCCCGAACTGGGTGCCACCAAAGCGTCGTCGAACCAAGCTATTCCCCTGCGATCAGCGCGAGCTCTGCCTCGCGACGGCCTGGCGGCTGGTCGAGGATGGGCAGACTGTCCTCATCTTCTGCCCGGAGCGGCGTAGCGTCGAGCCCTTCGCAGGCGTAATCGTGGATCTCCATGAGCGAGGGGCGCTTCGTTCGCTGCTCGAGGCCGACCCTCTTGTCCTCAACACCGCGATCGCGCTCGGAGAGGAATGGCTTGGGCCGGACAGCGCCATCCTCAAATGCCTGCGCCTCGGGGTCGCATTGCATCATGGCGCCCTGCCAACTGCCTATCGCAAGGAGGTCGAGCGCCTGCTACGTGACAACGTCCTCAAGGTCACCATCTCGTCGCCGACGCTCGCGCAGGGCCTCAACCTGTCGGCTACAGCCGTGGTCATGCACTCGCTCCATCGCCACGGCGAACGGATCGAGACCTCCGAGTTCAAGAACGTTATAGGACGAGCCGGACGTGCCTATGTAGACGTGGAAGGCATCGTTCTCTTTCCCATGTTCGACGATGTCGCGAAGAGGCGGCGCAACTGGGAAGCCCTCATCAACGATCTCGGCACGCGCAATATGGAGAGCGGGCTGGTGCAGCTAGTCATAGAGCTGCTCTCCCGCATGCACGCCCGCATCGGCGGCGACCTGAACCAGCTCATTGAGTATGTCGTCAACAACGCAACAGCGTGGACCTTCCCCGAGGTCGCGAATGAGACGCCGGAGGACCGCGAGCGAGCCCTGAGCAACTGGGAGCAGCACGTCGCGACGCTCGACACGGCGATCCTCAGCCTCATCGGCGAGAACGATATCCCGGACGATGGGATTGAAACCGCACTGGATGACATCCTTCAGTCCTCACTCTGGCACCGTCGCCTGCTCCGGCGGAGTGAAGAGGCGCAACAGGTCCTCAAGGCAGGGCTCGTTTCGCGTAGCCGGCACATCTGGAGTCAGTCGACGGCGGCGCGTCGACGAGGCTATTTCCTCGCCGGTGTCGGGTTGACGACCGGGCACGCACTCGATGCTATCGCTACGGAAGCCAATCTTCTCCTGGTGCTGGCTAATGATGGCATTCTCAAGGGGGAGGCCGAGGTAGCGATCGATGCGATCACGAGCATCGCCGAGCGCGTCTTCGCCTTCTATCCCTTCAGGCCCGACCCCATGCCCGCCAACTGGCGCGACATCCTGCGCACCTGGCTTCTCGGCCAGCCTCTTGCCGCCATCGCTGCCGGTCAAGAGTCGGAAACACTGCAGTTCATTGAAGGGGGACTTGTCTATCGTCTGCCTTGGGCAATGGAGGCCATACGTGTTCGCGCTGCTGCCAATGGAGATACCATCGACGGCGTCCTGCTCGACGACTACGAACTTGGCATGGCCGTGGCCGCCGTTGAAACCGGGACGCTGAATCGCTCGGCCTCAATCCTCATCCAAGCAGGCTTCAATTCGAGGCTCGCCGCCATCAAGGCAGTCACCGACACGGGGGCAACATTTCAAACGAGCCGGGCGCTTCAGCACTGGCTTACCTCAGCAACCATCGCCGTCTGGAGCTCCCTGCCCGATTGGCCGACAGCCGATACAAAGGCGATGTGGACCGAGTTCATGCAGAGTTTCATCCCGCGCGAAAACCATACCTGGACTGGCCGCCGATATCGGGCGGCCGTGGCATGGCTCGGCACCCCACCGCCGCCAGGCACTCCCGTTCAGATCCACGAGTGGGCCGGTCAGCCACATGTGCTTTCCGCAGACGGCACGCCACTGGGTACGGTACAGGCCCTGCTAAATATCGCACGAGCAGGGCTGGTGCGCGCCAAGGTGGATCAAGACGTCAGCATGATCGACATAGAGTATTTGGGGCCTGACGATTTGCCAGCATGATCTATCATTTCTACTGGGCTTAAATAGGTTGAAGCAAGCTCAAGGCCTTAAGGCCTGAACGAAAAGTCAGCCGAGCGAAGGTCAGGCAAGGCGAAAAGCGGCGAGGAAGCGGAGTTTACTGATCGTAAATGAGCATTCCTCGCCGCTTTTCAACGCAGCATAACCGAGCGCAGATACTTTTCGTACAGAGCCTAGACCTTACTAGCTTGCACCTGAACAAAGCCCCAGGAGGACTGGCCACTTCATGCCAGACCTCCTCATAAGCTGCTCTTTCTCTTCGGCCAGTCCAGAGGGATCAGAGCATCCCCAGAGAGCTTGTTCCACCTCATACGAGTAGCCCCTACATATCGGGGATCATCGCCGAAATACGCATGCTCAATCAGCAGAACCTGCAGATCTTTTTGATCCGCGGTAGCGTTGAACAAGAAGTCTAGGTGCCGACGCATTGCCAAGACCTCCTCATTCTCTCCAATGCTCGCCTCGTCTTCCCCGCGCTGAGGGTAGTAAGGCCGGCTGATCTGATCGAATGCGAGAAAGGCAGGTACCGGTGCATTGATTTTCCCGAGGTGTTTCTGTAAGGCGAAGGATAACGCAATGTGGAGAGCCAGATAGTTTTCATCCGACCCAGCATCGGGTAACCGCAATACAGCTCCAGAATCCCTCTCTATAATCGCGATATCCGGCGGCTTTGAGGAGAACTCTAAATCAGCCTCAACGCACGGTGCGACCGTGGGTAGCGAAGCAAATGCCTCTGACAGATATTGCGAAACTTTTCGTTCTGCACGCGTAAGCAGAACTTGTTTAGCATCGTTATCGATGAGCCCCTCCAACTCCTGAATCTGCCCACGCAGGACTTCCAAATCAGGACCGGGGAGCGGTGTTTCCGGATTCATCTCCAAGAACTGTGAAACTTTACCCATCAAGTACGCTTGATACTGCGCAAGCTCATCCATTTCCTTGGCTTCGCCGCTCTGCCTGATCCAGGTTTTTATGCGCTCATCGACGCCCTTGAGCTTTTCGTTGAGCCTTGTAATCTCCAACTGCAGTGAGTCCTCATGATCCACAAGGCGAGGTCGTACATTCTCAACCGCTACACCTTCAGAGCGAACGATTTCCATTGATTGGCGAATGGCTTTGGCGACAGCGATCCCGCGCTCACTAGGCGTATCACACAAGGGGCATGTGTGGGCCACTGGCTGAAGATGCTCTGCAATTTTCAGCTTCTCATACTGGCGCCGTACCGCCCCTTCGAATCCCGACATTTCCTGGAGCGCAGCTTGTGTCGCTCGCAAGCTGCGCCGAGCCTTTTCGATATCACTGAGCAGGCTGCGACGCTGTGTATGAAGGTTAGAAAGTTCGCTCTCATTCGGAGACGTCCCTCTACCGATCTTCAGCCGTTTGAGTCTCAGCAGCGCTTTATGAAGATCAGATTCTAAAGCATCGTTGGGTGGAAGGTCGCACAGGCCGCAACGATGGGCATCCATCAGCAAGCGCATTGCATGCTTTTTATAATCGCTACCTTCAGCCTGGCGCACCCGGAGCTGACGCTCCTCCCGATCAAGTCGCTTGCGAAGGTCACGTAGCCGCCGCTCTTGAATCACGGTGTCTTGAGAGATTACCCCAAGAAAGTAAGGCATCGTTTCAATAATGGCCGGGGCCTCATCGGGCTGATCCAAGCCATGAAGCAGAGCAGTCTCATTATATATAACATCTTTTGGGACAAACATGTAAGCCGTTGCATGGCGCACAGTCGGGCGCCATTTACGGGCGGCGTTTTCATCCGAAGCGCTTACTACTCCGCCGATCCCAAACGCTCGCTCGATATAGGATTTTCCCGCCTGAAGGGTTGTCGCACCTTCAAACTCACTCAACGACCTTGGGATTGTCAGATTGCGCCCGCTGCTGACAAACATTTTGGTACTAGTGTCTTGCCCAACAGGCGGAATTACTCGACCTGTGATCATCTGCGCATCACCCAGCACCCACTTTACGCCCACAGCAATACTGTGGCGTTTTACATGAGCTGCAAGCTCACATACCTTCGATCCCAAGCAGTAGTCAATAGCCTTGATCAGCGTCGATTTACCGGTTCCCGACGCTCCAGTGAAGATGTTCACCTCACCGAGCTTCAATTTGAGGATACGGACGCGACCGCCCTCACCAAGGAAGAAGATGCTTGAAATATTCCAGCGGCTCATAGCTCAAGCCCCATCATGTTGAATACCGTCCTTGTTGATCCCGCCAAGGCAAACCAATGACCAAGGCGGTCTATATTGTCAAAAATTTCCTGCATCTCCTGCGAAAGATGCGCATTGAGATGCCTAAGCACATGCGAGGAACAAAGAGCCACTCTGCCATCGATATTAATCTCAATCAGATTGCTAAAACAGCCAAACCTGATAGCTTCGGTCACGATTTCCAATGACTCATTAACCCGATCAGCAAGGCGTATCTGAATTACAGGACTGCGACGCAGCCACTCCAACAAACCTGTCTTGCGACTAGTTCGTCCGAATGTTTTTGCCAAGTCTCCGGACAATGCTAAAGGCAGGGCGGCGTAGCATAAGGTGATGTCTGGTTCTAATCCACTTCTGGCTTGGTAAGCTCGGACGAATGCAGCCAACAGAGAAGCGCAATAAGCCGGATTAGTTTCTGCAAAAATATCGTGAGCAATTTCCATGATTCTAATCCTGGAGAAGCTTCAAGTAGTCTGCGTGCCAGCCCACATGGCGGTCTATTGCAAGCACTTGGTAAGTGCCTTGTACGTAATAATGAGCACTCCAGCCGTGGGCGATGGGTTCGACTTGAATCGGCGCAAGATCATGAGTCCAGCGCAGAAGCTCTAGTCCCTTTGCCTCTACTTGGGACGACTCAAGATCTGCACAATCCTCTACCATATGGGTATGACGATCAGACCAGTGCTCAATGAGTAGCCTGTCGTAGCTCGCGATTTTCGAGTGCATTTGCGGATTATTAACAATCCAACTTGATCGCTGCTCCTTCGCCCGCCATTGTGATCGAATAGCCTTTACGATATCCGAAGGCCTTCCCTTAACAAGCGCAATTTGACGAGTCAGCATTCCATCCGGCTCGTAATCCTCTGGTTGCGAGAGCCCTGAAAATTCTGCCACCAGTGTCCCGTTCTCCAGATCGGCGATAATTGAGGATATCTGCTGTTCCATTTCGCTTCGCTGGATTACTCGCTCACGCTTACCACACAAACTGAATACGACTTGTAAGTCCCACCATTGCAGCAGGCGATTCGCTGCCTGCAAGCGTTGCGAGCGAGGAATGAGATGTAACCGCTTGGCCACCTCATCAGGTATTTGCCCAATGTTCGCGCTGTCCTGCTTAATGACTACTCGGCGCAACAGGTTCAGGCGGGTGGAATGGTCAAGTGCGAGAAAAGCATCGCACCCTGGCGCTCTGGCAGCATGCGGGAGCTTAGCGCCCGCTGACTTTGCACTGGCTCGTTCAGTAGCCACGCGATCAGCTTCCTTCTCCATCGCCTCCAGTAACACCTCGCGATCACCACCTGGATCGCATAACGCAGCTAGCGGTGAATCGATGGGCACCTTCCCAACTGAAACGAGGTGGAATGTGGTATCCGCAAGGGAAACAAGAGGTAGAGCGTCGATCCAGACCTTGATAGTCTTCCAGAATGCCACAGATGCCAGAGTTACAACGGGAGGACTACCTTGAATAGAATGCTTGAGCTGATAAAGCAACTGCTGCCCATCGACCTTTAGCTCCACATCGTCCAAGCGCTCGACCGCTACGGCAGCCTCGCCGGCCGTCTGCGAGATAAGTGTCAGTAGCGCAAACTGGCTCTGAAAATAAAATCCGAGGGCAGCGGCCGTCGCTTCATGAATAGCGCTTGAATTAATATTCTCCGTCACCACTCCCAACGCCTCCCTCGCCGAACTTTATCCACATTCCTACCGTGAAAATGGTAACAGAATGCCGCCATTGGCGGCAATATAGGCACTGTCTATCACTTGTTGTCGAATGACAACAGTAGCGCAGAGAGCTGCCAAACTGTTTTTCCAAACCCATCACTACCTTTTCGAAAGAAGCACGGCTCTTGTATCTAGCACAAGACCGGCGTAATTGCTCTTAGCCTCGAATGGTTGCTTTAAGAACCAAAGCTACATAATGGCTATAATGGTCCTCAATCGTGAAGGGTGTTAATAGCCGACAGCTGCCGAGCGGCAGCTGTCGGCTATTGCGGTCTCTCGTTACCCCCAGAACGGAAATCTAACTCGTCAAGATACCCCATTAGTGAGTTACTCAAAAAAATCTCAGTCACACATCACTGCCATGACATCCCTCTCACGGAGATCTACGTCATGTCCTTGCAGTGTCCTCTCTGCAGCTCCCCCAAGATCGCCTCGCTGCGTACAGCTATGAAGATCGGTGCCGCCATTGGCGCCGCCGGAGGCGCAGCTCGCGGTGCCAGTGTGGCTCTGACCGGCAGTCAGGTCGGTGCCGCTGTAGCAGTTGCCCTTGTAGCCGGCCCGATTGGCATCACGCTCGGTACTGTCGCCGGTGCCATCCTCGGAGGCCTGGCCGGTGGTGCCGGTGGTTGTGCGCTCGGCGCGCAGCTGGGCGAGAAACTGGATCGCCATGTGCTGGCCAACAACCTCTGCCTGGAGTGCGGGCATCGCTTCAACCTGCCGATCTGATCTGCGCTCCAGCTCCTTTCTCCCCCATTGCTCATCCACTCCCTGGCAGAGGCTGCGCACGGCGCAGCCTCTATGCCGTCCTGCGTCTCAAGGAATCTCACCATGGCCCATCTCATCGAACAAATGGCCTACGTCGGCCAAGCCCCTTGGCACGGTCTCGGCAGCGAGCTGTCGCCACATCAGCCGCTGGAAGTCTGGCAGCGTGAAGCCGGTATGGACTGGCAGATCCTGGAAAGCCCCGTCCGCTTCATGGCTGACACCCAGGGGCACTTGGGCACCATCCATGCCTTTCCCGAACAGAAGGTGCTGTATCGCTCGGACACCAAGGCGGCGTTGTCAGTGGTCTCCAACCGCTACCAGATCGTCCAGCCCCGCGACGTGCTGGAGTTCTACCGCGACCTGACCGAGGTCTCCGGCTACGAGCTGGAAACGGCGGGCGTGCTCAAGGGCGGCCGCAAGTTCTGGGCGCTGGCCCGTACCGGACAGGGTTCGGCACTCAAGGGCAACGACCAGGTCAACGGCTACCTGCTGCTGGCCACGTCCTGCGACGGCACCCTGGCCACCACGGCGACCCCGACCACCATCCGGGTGGTCTGCAACAACACCCTGAGCATCGCCCTCGACGGCGCCCCGCAGGCCATCAAGGTGCCGCACAACACCCGCTTCGATGCGCAGGCGGTGAAGCGGCAGCTGGGCATCGCGGTGTCCGGCTGGGACGAGTTCATGTACCGGATGAAGCATCTGGCCGAGCGTAAGATCCGGCCGCACGAGGCGAAAAATTTCTTCCTCGACGTGCTCTGCGACATCCAGCCCAACAGCGCCGTGCCGGAAGCACTGCCCAACGAGCGGGCGCTCAAGCGGGTCGAGAGCCTGTATGGCGGCGCTGGTCGTGGGGCCAACCTGGAATCCGCACAGGGCACGGCCTGGGGACTGCTCAATGCGGTCACCGAGTACGTCGATCACGAGCGGCGGGCACGCAGCAACGAGTACCGCATGGACTCGGCCTGGTTCGGCCAGGGTGCCCAGCTCAAGCAGAAGGCCCTGGATACCGCGCTGCGGCTGGTGGCCTGAGCCGGCTTCATCCACCTCACTCCCTTTCACACCCCTTGCGAGAGCGCCCGATCAGCTTCGGTTGGCCGGGCGTTCTTGCGTCTGGAGGAATGCACCATGGAACAAATCCAATCCCGTACCACCCAGAGCAAGCCCCGGCCGGCGCTGCGCCTGGTCAAGACCAAGACCATGCCCCGTGAGGAATGGCTGGCCGTGCGCAAGCGTGGCATCGGCAGCTCGGATGCTGCGGCTGCCGTGGGCCTGAGCCCCTACAAGTCCCAGTTGGAGCTGTGGATGGAGAAGACCGGCCGGGATGCTGCGCTGCCCAAGGCCGACCCGCACGACGAGGAAAGCCCGGCCTACTGGGGCAACATCCTCGAGCCGATCGTCGCTGCGCACTACACCAAGCGCAGCGGCAACCGGGTGCGGCGGGTGAATGCCGTCCTGCAGCACCCTGATCCCGAATTCAGCTGGATGCTGGCCAACATCGACCGGGAGGTGATCGGCGCGGATGACGTGCAGATCCTCGAATGCAAGACCGCCGGCATAAACGGGGCACGCCTCTGGAAGGAGGGCGTGCCCGAGTATGTGCAGCTGCAGGTGATGCACCAGCTGGCGGTAACCGGCAAGCAGGCTGCCGATGTGGCGGTGCTGCTCGGAGGTCAGCACGTCGAGATTCACCGCATCGAGCGCGACGATTTCCTCATCGCCCGGCTGATGCGTCTGGAACAGCAGTTCTGGCAATACGTCATCGACGACATCCCACCACCGGCCGATGGCAGCGAATCAGCCGAGCAGGCGCTGCGCTGCCTGTTCCCAGAGGACAGCGGCCAGAGCCTGGACTTCAGCCACGACGAGCACCTGTCGGCCACCTTTGCCGAACTGAAGGCGGTGCGTGAGCTGCTGAGCGTTCACGAGCAGCGCGAGGCCGAGCTCAAGCAGACCCTGCAGCAGGCCATGGGCAACGCCACCCGGGCAGTCTTCGAGGGTGGCAGCGTCACCTGGAAGAAGGCCAAGGACAGCGTCGGCCTGGACATCAAGCGACTGCTACAGGATCACCCCGAGCTACAGCAGCAGTACGCGCTGACCAAGCCCGGCAGTCGCCGCTTCCTGATCACCTAAACACCGAACCTCCCTTTCAACGAGCCACCCGGCCCTCGCGGCCTGGGTGGCTTTTCTGTTTTCAGCTCAAGGAGAACCCCCATGCTCAAGGGCCTGGCAATCACCCCGCCGGTACTCGGACGGATTTCCATCGGCAAGGTCGTCGAGAAGAACGGCAAGCGCCTGCCGGAGAAGGACGACCAGTTCACAATCACCTCCCAGGTGCAGGTCCGCGACGGCTGGCTGCTGCACCCCTTCGACGAAGCGCTGCGCAAGGAGCAGGGCGGCAAGATCCGCAGCATCCCGATCCGTCTGCTGTTCAACGAGCCGGATCTGAACTTCCGCGCCGACTACAGCCTGTTCGACCGCAACACCGGACGGCCGCTGTGCGTCGGCAATGGCGAAACCTGCCGCCGCCAGACCAGCGAGGGGCTGCAATCACTGCCGTGCCCCTCACCGGATGCCTGCCCGCTGGCCAAGGGCAACGCCTGCAAGCCCTACGGACGGCTCAACGTGGCCATCGGCGACGACGATCCGCTCGGCAGCTTCGTGTTCCGCACCACCGGCTTCAACAGCATCCGCACCCTGGCGGCCCGGTTGCAGTACCTGCAGGCGATCTCCGGCAACAGGCTGGCCTGCCTACCACTGGAGCTGCGCCTGCGCGGCAAGTCCACCCGGCAGAGCCATGGCACGCCGATCTTCTACGTCGACATCACGGTACGTAGTGGCCTGACGCTGGAAGAAGCACTGGAGCAGGCCCGCCAGCTCGATGAGGCCCGGCGCAACGCAGGCTTCGACCAGGCCGCGCTGGATCAGGCAGCCCGGCAAGGCTTCGCCAACGGCGCCTTCGAGGACAGCGAGGAAGACACCGGGGCCATCGTCGAGGAGTTCTTTCCGGCGACCGAAGAGGAATCCGGCCGGCAGCACGTCACTCCCGCAACCACTGCCCCAGCCGGCAAGCCGGGCCTGGCCGAGCGTCTGGAGACACAGATGCAACGCCAATCCCCCTCAGCCGAAGCGCACTGACTCCACAGAATCGATTCGAGGAACCAAACCATGAAATTCCATAAGCTCAGAGCCGGAGAAGTGCCCGGCACCTACGTCATGGAGTCGCCGGTCACCGAGGCCGACATCCTGCACATGGCCCAGCAACTGGCACGCAAACGCCTGGCCAAAGGCCGTCCGCTGTCTGATCCGCAGAGCGTGTTCGCCCACCTGCAAACCCTGCTGCAAGACTACCCGCACGAGGTATTCGCCCTGCTGCTGCTCGATACCCGGCATCGGGTGATCGGCTTCCACGAACTGTTCCGCGGCACCCTGGACGGAGCCAGCGTCTACCCGCGGGAAGTGGTCAAACTGACCCTGGAGCACAATGCCGCGGCGGTCATCCTGGTGCACAACCACCCATCGGGCGATCCGGAGCCGAGCAATGCCGACCGCCACCTGACCTACAAGCTCAAAGACGCGCTGAACCTGGTGAGCGTGCGCATCCTCGATCACATCGTGGTCGGTACGGAAGGCTGCGTGTCACTGGCTGAGCTGGGGTATCTGTAACGGCGCCCAGGAGAGATCTGACATGGAGACTCAGTGCCTGATCTGTGAGTCCTCGGCAGTCATTGACCGGCAGGCGGCGCGCACCATCGTGCTGGCCATCAGTGCTTTGCGCGAGTTCATGCAAGCCTGGAAAACCCTGCAGTCCGAGAGGGAGCCAGCGCAATGGCTACTGCACAGCCTGGGCAATGCGATGGGTGCGGCTGCACACATCCATCCAGACGTGCAGTCATTCATCGCGGATGTGGAGCGCTATCAGTTCGGCGGTTTCGATTGCCTCTGCCTGCGCTGTGGCGCGCGCTTCGATACGCCTTCGGGGGCAGCCTCAGACACGCAACCGGGTAGCCAGTGACTCCACCAGATCGAGGACCAGCCGCTGGTCGGACTGGGCCAGCGGCTCAAGCAACCGGCTGACTCGCCGTGCCTGGTCATCGGCCAGCGGGCTGACCTCCCCCAGCAACTCGGCAGCGCCACAACCGAAAATCTCGGCCATCTCCAGAAGACGGGCGATGTTCGGGATCACGACGCCACGCTCGATCCGCGAGACCGCCTCAGTACCGATCCCCAGCCGCTCAGCCACCTCCTCCTGAGTCAACCCGCAATGCAACCGTTGCCTAGAAATTGCCCGCCCCACCAGCGCGGCCAACTGCTTCTGATCGACACCCGTCATGTTGCCCTCCATCTCAACCTGGATGGTTGGGCTTCGCCTCATTGACATGAAGAACACGAGAGGTCGAGAATCAACTTAAAAGGTTGATGTCCAGCCTAAAGCCACCACATTGATAGGGAATGTCATGCACCCGCCCCGCCTGGTCTCGGCATCAGCGCCCGCCGCCTGGCAGGGCTGCCAATCAACACCCCCTCCAACAGCGCCCCTGGCATGCGCTGAGTATTGCTGTGCCTACCCCCTCTAATTTCAGGAGAACACTCCATGAGCGAACTCGACCGAAAAAATTTGCGCACCTCGGATTCGGAGCAGAATGACCTGGCCGAAAATCACGATCTACCCCTCAAACCGGCCACCATCGGCTGGGGTGTCGCTGCGCTGGCCCTTTCCATTTTCATAATCGTCTTCAATAACTCGGCCATCGTGCTGGGGGCTGGCTTCTTCGCCAAATGTATGGCCGTAGTCGCCGGCTCTGCCCTTGGCTGGGGTGGGGCGATGATCGGTGATGCCATCCGACGCTTTGCACACCCTGATGCAGTCTTCACCAGCGGAGGCATCCTGCAGCTCGTCTGGATCAAAATCTTCTGGGCGCTCGGCCCTCAGGTTATCGGACTGCTCATCGGCTCTCTCGTAGGCGTAAGTCTGATGCTGAAATAAGGGAGAGGCCATGCGATATAAAGCTCCAATCGCACTGGGAGCCCTGATGACACTGCTGCAGGGCTGCAGTGATGAGAACTCAAGAATCAAAGGGGAGTTCATAAGCGGCTGCATTCAAACCGGTGGAGTGAAGTCTGTCTGCAGTTGCGTGTATGACAAGTTCACGGATAAGTACGAGGCGACGGAGCTGGAGAGGCTGTCCTCTCCCACGACCATGCCAACCGACCCAGTGCTCCAGCATCTCGCGAATGCGGCCCTGGCCTGTCGCGGCCGCTAAGTCCAGCGAGCTGATGGAGCAGCATAGACCAGCGTAAGCAGCTCAAAGGCTGCTTACGCTGGTCACGTCAGCCGGACGTTCTTTTTTCGCGGCAGTACCGCCCACATCGCTGGATGGCTGTAGGGCATCGCCCATCTCGCCGGCCGCCCTGCCTTTTATGGACATTTTTTGGACGAAAATGCCGGGATTACCGCCCATTCCGTCCAAATCCATCTAGCTACAGGGCAGCACGGCGACACCTGCAGTGGCCCCGCCTGACTCACAAACGGGCAGTCCCCAGCAACTCCGCTCCCGCATCCTTCTTCAGCAGCTCATACACCACAGTCAGGAACACATCCCGCGTCGCCTCGTCGCTGAGCAGCTTGGTGGCCATGGCCTGGTGGCTGCTCATCGCTCCGGCAATGGCCTTGATCGCCTTGATCGGCAGATCGGCCTTCATCGCCTGATCCATGGGATTGTTCTGCACCTGAGCCATCACCAGATCGTCGGCGCGCAGCTTCTCGGAAACGTGGACGGCAAAGGCCACCTGGTCGGTGTCGGTGATTTCCTTGCCGAAGGCGTTGTTGAGTCTCTCGATCAGGTCGGAGAGATATTTTTTTTCGCGGTCGCGGGCTTCGCGCTGGCCGTTGTCGTTCATGCCGTACAGACCCGGCACCTCGGCCTGCACGTCGACACCGACCAGCCCGCCGTCCTTCTTGATCTTGTAGTGGCTGAGCTTGAGATCGCCCAGATCCACCTGCTCGGCAGTGATTCCCTTCAGGCGCTTGCGCAGCAGCCGCGCGTAACTGGCGAAGGCCTCCAGATCGGGATCGCCAAACTCCACCAGCTGGGCGATGTACTCATAGCTGCGCACGAACTTGGACAGGCTCTCGCTGAAGATCATCAACTCGTCGCGTTTCTTGCAGTACTCGCTGCGCTGAGCTTCGGCGTACTTCATGGCCGCGTCGTCACCGGCATCACTCGCTTGTTCCCACTCCTTCTCCCAAAGGTCGATGGCATCGTTGAGGATCTTCAGCTTGCCGTTGAAACGGTCGGTCGCCGCCTGGGTCAAGCCATAGAGCTTCTGGTGGGTCACGTCCTTGTCGACGATGGCCTCACCGAAGGCGTCGACCTCGGCCTGGTCGTAGATGAACATGCCATCCAGACGCTGCTTGATGTCGTAGACGATGTTCGGGTCCTGGATATCTGCCACCTTGGCATCGCGGTAGAAGGTCTTGAACGCCGCGAGGATCTCCTCCGCCTCGTTGGCGAAGTCGATGACGTAGGTCTTGTCCTTGCCAGGGAAGGTGCGATTCAGCCGCGAAAGGGTCTGCACCGCTTCCACGCCGGAAATCTTCTTGTCCAGATACATAGCCACCAGCTTGGGCTGATCGAAGCCGGTCTGGTACTTGTTGGCGACGATCATCACCCGGTACTCGGGCGTGTCGAACACCTTGCGCATGTCGCGTCCGTTCAGGCCGGGGTTGAGGTTGCTCTCGCTGAACTGGTGATCCTCGGGAGACTTCCCGTCCAGCAGGGTCTTGGTGTCCTTGTCGTAGTTCAGCACCTCGCCAGAGAATGCCACCATGGCCTGCACGTTGGCGTACCTCTTACGTTTGCAGTAGTCCTGCAGCGCCAAGTGGTACTTCACCGCCGCAGCCCGCGAGCCGGTGACGACCATGGCCTTGGCCTGACCGCCGAGCAGATGCGCGACGTTCTTGCGGAAGTGCTCGACAATCAGCTCGACCTTCTGGCCGACGTTCACCGGATTGAGCGACAGCCATTTGGCCAGCGCGCGCTTGGCGCTCTTCTCGTCCACGCGCTTGTCGTCGACGAACTCGCTGCCGATCTTGAAGGCCACCTGATAGCTGGCGTAGTTCCTCAGCACGTCGAGGATGAAACCCTCTTCGATGGCCTGCTGCATGGTGTAGAGGTGGAACGGCGTCGGCAGGTTGTCCTTGCCTGCAGGCAGCGCCGGGTTGCGCGGGCGACCGAACAGGCTCAGGGTCGAGTGCTTGGGTGTCGCAGTGAAGGCGAAGTAGCTGGCATTGTTCGGACGGCTGCGCGAGGACTGCCAGACCGACAGACGCTCGTCCTTGCTCAGCTTCTTCCACTCCTCCTCGCTCTGACCGGTCAGCACATAACGCAGATCGTCCGCGGTGCTGCCCCCCGTGGAGCTGTGCGCCTCGTCGATGATGATGGCGAAGCGACGATGGCGCAGGCTCTGCTCACTGAGAATGGCCTTCTGCGCATAGGGGAAGGTCTGCAGGGTGCAGACGATGATCGGCACACCGGCCAGCATCGCCTCGGACAGTTGCTGGCTCTTCGGCTTGCTCGACTGCTGGCGGTCGATGGCGCACACAACCCCGGCCTGGTGCTCGATCTGCTGGATGGCGTCCTGCAACTGCTGGTCCAGTACCTGACGGTCGGTCACCACGATCACACTATGGAAGTACGGCTCGCCGTCCGGGCGGCGCACGCGGATCAGCGAGTGCGCGGTCCAGGCGATGGTATTGGTCTTGCCGGAACCGGCGCTGTGCTGGATCAGGTAGGGCTGGCCGACACCCTCGACGCGCACCGCGTCGATCATCCGCGTCACGCCCTCCCACTGGTGGAAGCGCGGGAAGATCAGCGCTTCCTTGTAGGAGGTCTTGCCGCTGGCATCCTGGACTTCCTTGCGCTCCAGCAGCACGAAGCGATGGAAGATGTGCAGCCAGTTGTCCTTCTGCAGCACGCGCTCCCAGAAGTAGCTGACCGGGTAGCCGCCATCCTCGGCAGGCGGATTGCCGGCTGCGCCATCGTTGCCACGATTGAACGGCAGGAAGAAGGTCGAATCGCCGGCCAGCTTGGTAGCCATGCGAATGTCGCTGTCGCTCATGGCGAAATGCACCACTGCCCCGCGCCTGAAGGCCAGCAGCGGCTCCAGCCCGCCGCTCTTGCGCTGCGGCGGGCGATCCATGCGGTACTGCTGCATGGCCGCCTCGACCGACTGGGTGAAATCGGTCTTCAGCTCTACCGTCGCCACCGCGATGCCATTGATGAAGAACGCCAGATCAATCTCATCGGCCTTGTCCAGCGAATAGCGCAGCTGCGGCACCACCCGCAGCCGATTGGCGGCATAGCGCGCGATCACCGTCTCGTTGCGCTCATCCTCCGGCAGCGCCTGACTCATCGCCAGGGTGCCACCACCTGCCACGGCAAAACCGTAGCGCAGCACGTTGACCGTGCCCCCCGTGGCCTTGTTCTCCAGCTGCTTGACCAGCCGATCGAGGATCACCGCCTCGGTGCCGGCACCATTCATTGCCCGCAGCTTGGCCATCGCCTGCGGCTGCGTCTCGTCCAGCCAGCCCAGCACATCGGCGGGAAACACAGCCCGCGCAGCATCGTAGTCAGCCGACTTGCCCACCAGCCAGCCGGCAGCCGCCAGCTGCTCGACGATGTAGCGTTCCAGTTCGCATTCGTGGTGGATGTGGCTCATGCAGCAGTCCTTGGCTTGCCAACCTTCGTCGCGAAGGGGAAGTTTGTCTTGAGTTTGTCTTGAGTTCGTCTACTGATCAGCGTCCGTAGATGACCTGAGCGTCCATCGCCCCTTGTGCAAACCACCTGATTTCACGATGGTTTGATCACGTTTCGACATGGCATGCAGCAGATTCCGGAATTTGTTCATCTTCTGCTTTTCGTCTAAAGCATCCGAGAGCTTGTCTAAGACCAGGCTCAGCAGCTCCTCCCGTGAAGCAGAGCCGTACTTGGCCAGAAAGCCGAGGATCAGATCCTTGTAGTAGGCATCGTCGAAAGCTCGGTTACGGATGTAATCATCCTTTTTGCCGATGCTCTTGGCGACCTGCGCAGCTGGATAGTAGTTGGGCTTGCGCCCCTCGATCAGCCCCTGCTTGCGCAGCAAGGCAGCAGCGTCATCCGTGATGGGCAGCTTCTTCTGCACCCGATCCAGCAGCATCACGATGTTCAGCGGCAGATCCTGCCGCTCCAGCAACAGGCGAGAGTAATTCTCGTCAATCACATGGCCATAGATCTCCAGCACCACCCGGTCTGCTCCCGACTTGCTGTAATCGGGCAGCGGGAAGTAGCGCTTGCGCTGCGACAGGGTCATGGTGCTGATACCGAAGCCCATGGTATCGATCATGTTCAGGCTGACCATCGCCTGCGTCAGCCAGGTATTGCGGTAGCGGCTCGGGGTCTGCTCGCCACTGAAGTAATCTTCCGGCCTGCCCTCGAAAAAGCCACCGGCATTCTCGAACACCAGGCGATCCACCCGCTCGGTCACCAGGATGCGCGAGCGCAGCTGATAGTCCTGGTGCGCGATGCAGTTGTGCAGTGCCTCCAGAATCACTCGCGTGTCGTACTTGCTCACCTCGGTGGCCAGCAACTGGTTCTGCGGAAAGATCTTGTAGCCGATGTTGCGGATACGGTGCAGCACCTGCGTCGTCGTCAGCAGGAAGGGCAAACCGAAGTGCTCATAGGCCTGCTCCTCGCCAACCAGCTTCCAGGTGATCTGGGCCAGGCAAGGCAGAAAATGGCTGGATTCCGCCCTGCCAAGCAGCAGCAACGCAGTGTGAGTGATCTTGCCCTGGATGGTGATCTTGGCCTTGTCGAGAAAGGTCGGCAGATCCCAGCTGGCGATATCGGCAGCAAAGGACGCATTGCGGTGCTTCTCGGCGAACTTCTCGCGAGCCACTGCCAGCGCAGCCGGATCAAGGTCTGCAAGACTGGCGGCCTCGACGATCTGTGCCGACCAATCCGTACTATCCACAGGTTCGTTCAGGATGGATTGCAGACGCTCCGGGCGCATCTCGGTCAGTGCATCATCCAGCCGCTGCCAGGCCTTGTCGTGGGCATATACCGGCAATCGCGGCCGATGACGGGGGATATGGAACACCCAGACAGTGCGTCGGGTATCGTCGGTGACGAAAGACTCGACCCGGAAACCCTCGGAGTCCAGATTGCTGCACCGCCCCAGCAGCCGCTGCCGGACGTTCTCCGGGGTGTAATCATGGAAGTTCTGGATGCCAATGATCTGCAGCGAGGCATCTTGCACCCCGATCACCAGATGCCCGCCCTCCATGTTGGCAATGGCTGAGATGTAGCTCGCGATATCCTCGCCCTTGCGCCCGGACACCGCATGGGTAAGGTTCTTGAATTCCTTCCACTCGCAAGCAGCATTTTCCTGAGGGTAATGCTTGCGCAAGTAGCATTGCAGGTCGGCCTCATCCACAGGTTTCATTACCCTCCGGTTGCATAGAGATATTCCGTCAAATACCCGTCAAATAAATACAGCCGCTGCAGCCTCAGTCGGTCTTTCCGAGTGTTGCCTGCTCGGCCAGCAAGGCCCGCTCGCGGTCCAGTTCGGCACGCAGCTCCTCCTCACTGGGCAGCACCAGCTTGTACTTGCTGGCAAACAGCTGCTCGCTGCCGTGCAGTACCGAGTAACGCACCACCGAAGCGTCCTTCTGCGCGCAGAGGATGATGCCCACCGTCGGGTTGTCGTCCGGCCCGCGCTTGAGGTCGTCGTACATGCGCACGTACATGTCCATCTGGCCGATGTCCTGGTGGGTCAGCTCGCCGCGCTTGAGGTCGAAGATCACGAAGCACTTGAGCAGGTAGTTGTAGAACACCAGGTCGACGTAGAAGTCCTTGCTCTCGGTGCTGATGCGCTGCTGGCGGGCGACGAAGGCGAAGCCCTTGCCCAGCTCCAGCAGGAAGCCCTGCAACTGGTCGATCAGCGCCTGCTCCAGGTCGCTCTCCAGAAAGGCGCCGGCATTGGGCAGGCCGAGGAACTCCAGCAGCACCGGGTCGCGTACGAACTCGCGGGGGCTTTTGCCCAACAGCTGCAGGTTGCTGGCGGCCTCCTGCTCGACGGCAGTCCGGTCCTGGCTGGCCAGCAGGCGTTCGTAGTACAGCGTGCCGATCTGTCGATCCAGGGCACGGGTGGTCCAGCCCTGCTCGGCGGTCTCGTTCATGTACCACTGGCGGGCGCTGTCGCTGTCGACCTTGAGCAAGGTGCGGTAGTGGGTCCAGCTCAATTCGGTACGCACTGCGTTCCAAATTGGAAAGGCCTGATAGAAGGCCCGCATATGCCGCAAATTGCGCTCATCGAAGCCCTTGCCGAACTCCGCGCCCAGCACACGGGCCAGGGTCGACAACAGCTTCTTGCCATACTCGGCACGCGCCTCACCGCCCTGCTCGAATTCGACGATATGCCGGCCGATCTCCCAGCAGGTCTGCACCTGGATGGTATCCACGGCACGCAGCGCCCGCTGGCGGGCCTGGCGGATCAGCTCGCCGAGACTGCCCAGCAGTGGCTGCAGCTGAAGATCGAGGTCGGTCGGTTTTGGCTTGCTCATTCAACTTCCCTCAGGTTGATTTCGCATTCGTGGCGGATGAGTCTCACCCCGCTCACTCGCAATCGAATAGCCGTCAAAGCGGCCATATGTCCGGATGGACTGGGGCGACTGGCCCCGGGCGTATCTTCGGGCCAGTCATGCATGAGCGTTGAACTCTGCCAGATCCCGCACCATCTGCTCGATCCGCTGTGCATCTTCGCGATCATCCGTGCTGCCGTACTGCTCGGGATCGCGGTTCACCTCGGCATGGGTGGCTCGCAGGCCGCCGTCGTGTTCGACGAAGTGAATCCGGTCGATGCAGAAGCCGGTCCAGCTGCGATGCTGGTACAGGGTGTTCCCCTCGAAGTAGCAGAACCACTTTTCTTCCATCTCGGTCGGCACATAGCCCCGTCGTGCGGCGACTGCAGCACGGGCATCCAGGGTGAAATCCAGCGGCAGACGCACATGGCGCTCCGGCAGCGGCTCGGTACGCCAGTCGTTGCGGATGGCCGGCAGGCGTGCCCAGTGCTCGCTGAACCAGCGCTCCGCTGCCGCGAGAATCGCCAGATCGCGCTCGCGGCCGATGTTGTTGGTGGTCTGCCCGATCAGCTCCCGCGCCTCGTCCAGTCCAACCCAGCGCGTGCTGGCAGTTTCCCAGTCCGTGGCCCCCTGCGGCCAGCCGGGCGAGAGGATGAAATATGCATTGCTTGAAGTGCCGCCCTTGAACACTCCCGGCAGCACATCGACGATGCTGGCCGGGTAGCCGGTCTCCTCGCGCACCTCACGCAGGGCGGTCTTCTCCGGGGTATCTCCCGGCGCGGGTCGCCCCTTGGCGAAGGTCCACACATAGCCATCGAAATGATTGGCCGGCTCACGCAGCAGGATGTTGCCGCCACGGCTGAGCAGAATGCCTCCATAGGCAGAGGCCTTGGCGATACTCCAGTTCATGTCTGACTCCCTGTCAGTGATGCTCCCTGAGATCGATCTGGCCGGTGACGGCGGCGGTGATCAGGGCGGCGCGGCGCTCTTTCAGCAGCTCAATGCTGTGTTCGGTTTTGCTGAGCAGAGCATCCAGTCGCGCGGCGGCCATTGACGCTCGCTCAACGATGGCAGACTGCTCATCGGTTGACGGAGGCAATGCGATAACTCGGCTTGCAGCCAGCCCGAGATTCAAGCGCTCACGGGTAGATCCGGTAGAGATAAAGCCACACTCAACTCTGGCCGTCGCAGATAGCTGCAGAGCAAGGAAAGCTGGAAGAGCCTTGCTTCTGTCTGTCCGGAAGCGGTAGCAGTCAGCTTTGACGATTGCATCCCCGAGCGAGCTGGGAGCGACGCAGGTTCGCCCCAATGGATTGTTCTCGTCCCCCAACCCGGCAATCAGCAGATCCCCCGGCTCAACGTCATGGCCGTGGCCGATTACTTCGGTGCGGTACTCGGGGGAAAGAAAGGCCTGGTCACCATCTTTGAACTCGCCGATACCGATGTTCTGCAGTCGAATGACCCGAACACCAGAGTCCGTATAGTTTTCGCTCTTGATTGCACTGCCGAAAGGCCCGTCACATCGGGCGACTGTGACCCGTGCCAGGCTCATCGTCTCCCAATGCTCCGGCACCTGCCCCAGCCATTCCACGCCAGAGTCCTTCATCCTCACGTTCGGATTAAGGCCCTTGGTGACGGCATGGGTGATCAGCGCCTGGCGCTTTTCGCGCAGCAGCTCGGTAAAGCGGGTCTTCTTTGCCACCAGTGCGTCGAGGCGGGCGGTTTCGCGGTCGAGGTGGGTGGCGATCGCTTGCTGCTCACTCAGCGGCGGAAATGCAAAACGATACTGGCGGAATTTCTCAGCAGGCAGGTGGGCAATGGTTGCCTTTGAGTCAGACTCCTCGAAAACCCCTCGGCACTTTGCGGTCAAAAGCGCAAAGAAGAAAAACTCTGCCGTATCCGCACCTGATGAACGGTGGCGTAGTCGGTGTAAGGCTTTCTGATAGCCGAAAGCTGCACTCTCACCACGCCAGATAGCAGCACGGCCGACGTCCCCTCCCTCACAAACCAGAAGATCCCCATCCCGGATGGTGTACCGCTCAAGCTCCTCGGGATGGATATCCATTTCGGGAAGATCCTGAGTGTTGATGCTGCCCCATTGCACATCCTGATTACGCAGATAAGGAACCAGGCTGGTCTTGGTGAGCTTTTTCTCATCAAGCATCTTCCCCAGCTCAATCGAGTAGCGAAAGCTCAGCTTGCATACAGCCCAATGCTCCGGCACCTCCCCCAGCCACTCCACGCCGGAGTCCTTGTAGGCCGGATACGGCTTGTAGTGGCTCATGCCGTCACCTCGCCCAGCAGCGCGGCAATCTCGGCCTCTACGGCCTTCAGATCGGCATCGATCTCGGCCAGCGGGCGCGGCGGCTGGTAGACGTAGAAGTAGCGGTTGAAGTTGATTTCGTAGCCGACGATGCCGACCTGGCCGTCCTTCGCATCGGTCTTACCGGTATCGATCCAGGCATCCGGCACATGGGGCAGCACTTCGCGGGCGAAGTAGTCGTCGATGGGCTGGCCGAGCGACACGTTCTCGAACTCTCGCAGCTCGCTGTCGGCCTGTACCTTGCCCTTGTCGTCCAGCAGCGGCTGGGCCTCGGCGTCGCGTTCGCCGAAGCAGGCCAGCACGGCCTTCTGTGCGCCCTTGGAGAGCTTTCTGATGCCGGCAGCCTGGAGGAACGCCGGCAGGTTGTCGAAGCTGCCTTCCACCGTGGCGAAGGCCTCCGCCTGGTCGGCGCCCTTGGTGTTCCGATAGGCGGTGAGCTTGTCCGCGTTGACCGAAAAGCGCAGACGCAGCGGTCGCTCGACTGTGATGCGCCGGTAGCCGAAGTCGGTGGTGGCGAAGACCTTGCTGTGCGGGCCTTCCTCGAACGCCTCGTGCTGCCTGGCGATCACCTCGATCTGCTCGTCGGTGAGGTATTTGCGCTTGCTGCCCAGGCTCTTGCGCATCGGCGAGTGCATGGCCGTGGCGTCGATCAGCTGGACCTTGCCCTTGCGCAGCTCGTCCTTGTGGTTGGAGAGAATCCACACGTAGGTGCCAATGCCGGTGTTGTAGAACAGGTCGGTGGGCAGGGCGATGATCGCTTCCAGCCAGTCGTTTTCCAGAATCCAGCGGCGGATCTCCGACTCACCCGAGCCGGCCCCGCCGTTGAACAGCGGCGAGCCGGACAGCACGATGCCGATGCGCGTGCCGCCCTGCTCCGCCGGCTTGCGCTTGGACAGCAGGTGCATGAGGAACAGCAGCGAGCCGTCACCCACACGCGGCAGGCCAGGACCGAAGCGCCCCGAGGAACCGAGTTGGCTGTGCTCGGCCTGCACGGCCTTCTGCACGTTTTCCCACTTCACCCCGAACGGCGGATTGGCCAGGCAGTAGTCGAACTGCTCATGGGGCAACAGATCATGGGACAGTGTGTTGCCAAGCTTGATGTTCTTGGTCTCGAAGCCCTTGATCAGCTTGTCGGCGACCGAGATGGCGTAGGTCTCGGGGTTCAGTTCCTGGGCGTAGGGCACCAGGCGCGCATTGGGGTTCCACTCGTAGACCTGCTCGATAGCCGAAGACAAGAAGCCGCCCGTCCCCGCCGCACAGTCGTAGACGGTACGCACCACACCATCGCCATTCAGCGCCCGATGGTCAGGGGCGAACACCAGGGTGGTAGCCAGTCGCACCACGTCACGCGGGGTGAAGTACTGTCCGGCATCGTCGTTGGACGATTCGGCGAACTTGCGAATCAGGTGCTCGAAGACCAGGCCCATCTCGTGGTTGGAGATCTGGTCCGGATGCAGGTCCACCTTGGCGAACTTCTGGGTCACCAGGTAGAGCAGGTTGGCCCTTTCCAGCTTCTCCAGCCACTTGTCGAAGGCGAAGTGCTCGAACACCTGACGGGCGTTGGCAGAAAACTTGGCGATGTAGTCCTCCAGGTTGGCACGGGTGCTGGTCGAGCCCACGCTGGCCAGGGAGAACTGCGAGACGTTGTAGAAGGTGGCCCCCGCCGTACCGGGCAGCAGCAGGTCGAGATCCACACCGCTGGCCTTGAGCGCTTCGTACTGGGTACGCACGGCATCGCGAGTCGGCTCCAGCACGCACTCCAGACGGCGCAGCACGGTGAACGGCAGGATGATGCGGCCGTACTCCGAGGGCTTGAATGCTCCCAGCAACAGGTCAGCGATATTCCAGATGAAGGGTGCAAGGTTTTGCTGGTTCACGCGGTATTCCCCAAGGTCTACAGATTGCCGACTAGAGCGCGGCAATGGGCGAACCGCAGAGAGGCGTAGCCGGGATGAGATCCCTGGGAGAGCACGATCATCCCTGCGGTTGCCCGAGTCAGGCAGGCCACCTCCGTGGGCGGCCAAGATTGGGGGGAAGGATGCCAGCATTTGACGGGAGGGGCATCCATAAACCGAGGCAGCAGTATCGCTCCCACAGCATGTCAGCCCCGAGCCTCGCTCGCGTTCAGGTCCGGCTTGCTCCGAAGCTGTGCTGGCGGTCACCGTAGGCCTTGGTCGCCACCTTGCAGAGATAACTTGCTCTGTAGAAGAAATCAGCATGCCCCTCCTCGTCAGTACGGCTCAGACGGTAGGTGGGGTTTTCAGGAATGTGAACCAAGCCCACCACAGCCTCCATCGAAATTCTCAGGGCGCTGGCCCAAGCCTCTTCCAAGCGGTTGAATATGTTGCTCCGTGAGGAAGTGAAGCGACCCAGCGTATGGAAGGCGTCCCGGTTGAGCAGGATTACCAGATGATAGTGAGGCCTTCCCTCTGCCCCTAACTCCCTGCACCAGGCATAGCGAACCTCGCAGCCATGAGCGTATGGATTCCCCCGTCTAGCTTTCCGCCGATTATGTTTTATTTTCGCTTTGAAGGACTCAAGGAAGCGACTGATGACTTCGTTGGTGAATGCATAACTTGGCAGCATCCCAGAGGCAGGAAGTCGTAGATCAACCCTGAAGGCGAATACTCTCGGGTACTGATCCAACGCGCTCCACATAGTGTTGTACAGACGTCGCAGGTACTCCCGAATGAAGGGGCCCTTATCTATCTGAACGGGAAGACCATTGAAAGCCTTATCGTTATATATATTCAGATTTTTATTATCAGAATGCCTAGGCATGAAAACATCTCCTCGATGATTGGTTCATACCAAGCCTAAATAAGTTAATCTTTCACAAAAAATTCTAAGACACGAAAGACACGATCATTCCAGCCACGCAAATAGCACGGACATCAATCAAAGACAGACAGTCAACTACAGGATCCCACTCAGCACATAACCTGAAATCTATTAATCATAAATCTATTAAGCATAATACCAATACAGAAAGGAAACGCTGCCAAAACACATTGAGCACGCAGGGGAAAACGACAAAATCCAAGGCAAAAACAACTCCGACAAAAATACCCGCTGCCGCCTGAAGGCGGCAGCGGGTATTGATCAATTCAATTCATATCCAAGGAATGACCATCATGCAGAATTATATCAACTGCAGGTCACGCTCTCTGATCCTTGCAGCAATCCAAGCTACAACCTCGCTTTCTACCCAAGCCACAGAGCGCCCCCCCAGAGATACTGGCATGGGGAAGCTACCTTGTTTGACGTACTTGTAGATAGTCGAGCGGGCCAGTCCAGTGGCAGCTTTCACATCGTTCAGGCGCATGAATTTCATGATCGGCTCCTAACCGCTATTCGTCCAAACGATTGGCACTCGCAGTTAAGAAATACTCTGCAAAAAAATCATTCCTACACTGCCCTGACCGCAGCATCGCACCCTATAAAACCAAGCATCCACAGCCATCAGCACTGACTATCTAAGAGCCTCTATCAAAACCCCTAACACTTGCAGCAGGCGCCAGAGCTGGCGCGGTCTGTCGCGACTGCATCCGAGGTTTTGTTATCGGCTCTAAATCAGCTGAAATCTTGAGACCCATACAGCTCAAATCAGGCTGCATTAAAAGCCCCCCCTAATCTTTTACGGTCATCAAAACCCACGATAGGCATCAGGTAATCATACTGATGCCACCGGGCGTCTGAGCCCCCCGTAGCAGCCAGAACCAGTCGCAAGCCGTAGGGTTGTAGGGTCGAAAAAAAATAGAAACCACTGAGGTAGCCGCCGCCCCCTTGAATTACATGGTGACAGCCTTGATGTAAATTCCTAGAATACCTATAGAAATATCATAGATACCATGTAGAGGATACATAAAAAATCAATAGAACACTTATATAATTGGCAGAGAATGAAACACCAGCCATGCAACCTCGGCATACAAACAAATCAAAGGATCCACCCTGAAAATGAACAAAGACAAAACCATTAACAAAAACAAATCCACAGACAAGCAGAGCAAAATACTCAATAACTCCAACAAAAACACCCGCCATGATATCTGGCTCTGGCTTTTCATATGGACGTATCAAGAAAACGAACTAGACCAATCATCTTGCAATGGCATAACCATGCGAGAGGCAATTGCCAACCACCTAGATAAAAACCCGAAACTAACTAGAAAAATAAACCAAGAAAAAGACAAGCTACTGATAGATGAAAAACTTTTGGAATGGATCGAAGATGATGAGCGTCAATATCAGTGGCTACTTCCAATAATCCAAGAAGCCGCCACCCCAGTCGAATTCACAATCACATCAGTAGTGAAATCGCTTAGCACCCCAAACAACTTTCCCCACTTAACAGGGAGAAACAGGCTCATCGCGATGATCGATTTCTGGGACATAAGCCTTGCAGAAAAGTCACAGAAAATTGATAATTTTCGCAATATCTGGCTTGCACACAAGTCAAAAGATAGCGAACTCGCGTGGTTTGACGATAAAAAAGATGGCGCAGAACGCTGTAAATGCGCCTGGGAATGGCTTCAAAAAAACCACTATAAACCATTATCGAGAGAGCAGCCGATCAGCAATTACAAAGAACTACTAATCTTCTTCGATCTGGAAGACTTCAATCCAACCGAAAGAAAACTAATCATTCAGAACATAAAAAACCGATGGAGCCGAAAACAATTCAACGAACGCAGTCGCGACAAGAGACAGGTCAATGTCATGTTGACGAATGGCGCGATAGAACTACTGGACAAACTAGCCAAAAATAGTGAAACGAAGCGCGCCCAAGTATTGGAAAAATTAATCAGGAAGGAATTTGAGAACAATCTTTATCTCGCCGATTAAGAGCAATGGGCGAGAACCCTTCTCGCCCCCTCATAACATCGACCTCATCAGCCCATGCCTGCATCATCTTCCGGCGCTCATCCAAGTATTCTGCTTGATTGTAGCTTGCACGCACTTTGTTTCTCTCAGCATGCGCTAATTGTCGCTCGATCACATCCGAGCGAAACCCCATCTCGTTCAACATGGTCGAAGCAGTTGCTCGAAAACCGTGAGCTGAAAAGCCGATACTGTCCTTGCCATTGAATCCCATGCGCTCAAGCGCCCGGTTCAATGTGGTGGCAGTCATGCACTCATTGGGATTGCGATAGTTAGGGAACAACAGGGGGCGACCGCCTGTGTGGCTGTGCAGCTCACGCAGCAGCTCGACCGCCTGCCTGGAAAGCGGAACAATGTGCGGTTCACGCATCTTCATCCGCTCGGCAGGAATGCGCCACTCTGCACGCTCCAAGTCGAACTCGCTCCACTCTGCCTTGCGCAGCTCCACGGTGCGCACGAAGGTCAGCAGCATCAGACGCAGCGCGATCACCGTCGTCCTGTAGCCGCCGTACTGCTCCAGGGCCTTAGAGAACTCGACGATCTGCTCACGAGAGAGGGGCTTGTGGTGCTGCACCTTGGGGCGGTGAATGGCGCCCTTCAGAGCGGCCGCCGGATCATTGTCGGCACGCAGCGTCGCGACCGCATAGCGGAAGATTGCCGATGACCACTGCCTGACGAGCAGCGCCACCGTTGCAGCCCCTCGCGCTTCAATGCGGCTGAGGATTTCCAGCAGGTGTGCGGCGGACACATTGCGGATCGGCAGCTTACCGACGAAGGGAAAAACGTCTGCCGCCATGAAGTTCTCGACCTGGCGCAGGTAGTAAGGCGTCCAGCCGGGCGCTTTCTTGGCGATCCACTCCCGGGCCACCGCCTCGAAGGTATTGGCGTTGGCTGCACTGGTGGCCAGCCGTTCGGCCTGGCGATTGTGTGACGGATGAATGCCCTGGCGGATCAGCGGCTTGGCCCTTTCCCGCTCGTTGCGCGCCTCGGCCAACCCGATTTCAGGGTAGCTACCGATGGCGAACACATTTTCCTTGCCATCGATGCGATAGCGCAGCCGCCACAGCTTGGCACCGGTCGGACGCACCTCCAGGTACAACCCACCACCATCGGTGAGCTTGAGCGGCTTGTCGCCGGGCTTGGCGTTGCGGAGCTTGGCATCTGTCAGGGGCATGGTTGCGGGTATCCGTGCTTCGATACCCGCAACGATACCCGCATTATCCGTGGCTGCCAATGAACGCCATGGACGATGATGGATCTCTAAGCCCCGTATTTACTGGACTTTAGGCCATCTCATGAACGTCCATGGACATCAATGGACGCCAATGCTGCTTATCGATCATCAGCAGCATGTCAGGTCCCCTTCACTCTGCACTTTGTTCGGCCAGGGCCACCGCGCGGAACATGGCGCGGCGCTTGTTGAGGGTTTCTTCCCACTCCAGGGCAGGCACCGAGTCGGCGACGATGCCGGCGCCGGCCTGCACGTGCAGCTCGCCGTCCTTGATCACCGCGGTGCGGATGGCGATGGCGGTGTCCATGTTGCCGTTCCACGCCAGGTAGCCCACCGCGCCGCCATAGACGCCGCGCTTGACCGGCTCCAGCTCGTCGATGATCTCCATGGCACGGATCTTCGGCGCCCCGGACAGGGTACCGGCCGGCAGGATGGCGCGCAGCGCGTCCATCGCGCTGAGTTCGGGCTTCAGCTGGCCGGTGACGTTGGAGACGATGTGCATGACGTTGGAGTAGCGCTCGATGACCATCTGCTCGGTGACCCTCACCGAGCCGGTGGCGGAGACGCGGCCGACGTCGTTGCGGCCCAGGTCGATCAGCATCAGGTGCTCGGCCAGCTCCTTGCTGTCCGACAGCAGGTCCTTCTCCAGCGCCAGGTCGGCTTCCTCGCTCGCACCGCGCGGACGGGTGCCGGCGATCGGGCGCACGGTGACCAGACCGTCCTCGACGCGCACCAGCACCTCCGGCGAGCTGCCGACCACGTGGAAGTCGCCGAAGTTGAAGAAGTACATGTACGGCGTCGGGTTGATGGTGCGCAGCGCGCGGTACAGGTCGATCGGCGCGGCCTGGAACGGAATCGACATGCGCTGGGAGATCACCACCTGCATGCAGTCGCCGGCGAGGATGTACTCCTTGATGGTGCGCACCGCGCTCTCGAAGTCGTCGTGGCTGAAGCTGGAGCGGAACGCCGGCTCCGGGCCGAGCGGCGCGGCCAGGTCGACGCCCAGGCGCGGGGTGATCGGCTGGCGCAGGCGCGCCATCAGCGCCTCGAGACGGGCCAGGCCGGCTTCAAAGGCGCCCGCCTCGCTCGGATCGGCGAGGACGATGGCGTGCAGCTTGCCCGCCAGGTTGTCGAACACCACCACCGCATCGGAGACCATCAGCAGGATGTCCGGGGTGCCGATGGGATCGGGGTTGGGGCAGGCGCCGAGGCGCTGCTCGACGTAGCGCACGCTGTCGTAGCCGAAGTAGCCGACCAGGCCGCCGTTGAAACGCGGCAGGCCGGGCAGGGTCGGCACGTTGTAGCGCGCCTTGAACGCTTCGACGAAGGCCAGCGGGTCGGCGCAGTCGTGGGACTCGGTTTCCACGCCATCCACCGTCACCCGCGCCTGGTGGCCGTGCACGCGCAACACGGTGCGGCTCGGCAGGCCGATGATCGAGTAGCGGCCCCACTTCTCGCCACCCTGCACCGATTCGAGCAGGTAGGAGTTGGGCGCGTCGGCCAGTTTCAGGTAGATGGACAGCGGGGTGTCGAAGTCGGCGAGGGTTTCGCGGGCGAGCGGGATGCGGTTGTAGCCGGCAGCGGCCAAACGCAGGAATTCTTCACGGGTCATGATCAGCCTCGGGGCCTGGAAAACGGTCGGGATGCAAAGCGCGCCGGCGAGCCGGCCAGGGACGATGTCAGGCGCGCCAGCGCCAGCGGGCCAGAGCCTTGATGACTTTCATCCACAGTTTGCAGGTGACCACCACGAATCTGATCTCTATCGGCGGGTTTGCTACGGGTAGAGCCGCACACTAGCGCAGCGTCCCCGGTGACGCAAGCAACACGGGACAGTCCGCAGGGTGGATCGCCACCCCGCGGGCCATGCGCAGACCTCAGAACAGCTCGCGCAGGTCGTCGATCACCCGCGCCGGGTTCTCCAGAGAGATCGGCTCGCCGTGGTTGTAGCCGTAGCTCAGCGCCACGCAGGTCACCCCGGCGGCATGGGCGGCCCGCACGTCGTTGCGCGAGTCGCCGACGAACAGCGCCTCCGCCGCCGGCACGCCGGCCTGGTCCATCACCCACAGCAGCGCGGCCGGGTCGGGCTTCTGCTGCGGCAGGGTGTCGCCGCCGACCAGCCACCGGAAGTAGCCGTCGAGGCCCTTGTCGGCCAGCAGCTCGGGCAGGAAGCGCGACGGCTTGTTGGTGACCAGCGCCAGCGCCACGCCCTCCTCACGCAGCCGGTCGAGGGTCTCGACCACCCCGGGGTAGACACGGGTCAGCGCGTGGTTGTCGGCGTAGGCCTCCAGGAACAGCGCCAGCGCCCGTTCGGCCAGCGCCTCGTCGACGCCATCATGCTCGAGGCCGCCGGCCAGCGCGCGGCGCACCAGCACCCGCGCGCCGTTGCCGACCCACAGCCTCACCCGCTCGCGGCCGGCCGGCTCGCGGCCGAGGGCGGCGAGCGTGCGGTCGACCGCGGCGGCCAGGTCCGGCACCGAGTCGACCAAGGTGCCGTCGAGGTCGAACATCGCCAGGCGCGGCAGGCGCCCGGCGAACAGCCCGTGCAGCAGGCCCATGGGCGCCGCCGTCATCCGCGGACCCTGGCCAGTTCGGCGCGCATGGCGTCGATCACCGCCTTGTAGTCGGGCTGGTTGAAGATCGCCGAGCCGGCGACGAAGGTGTCGGCGCCGGCGGCGGCGATCTCGCCGATGTTGTTCACGTTGACCCCGCCGTCGATCTCCAGGCGGATCTCGCGGCCACTGGCGTCGATCAGCGCGCGCGCCTCGCGCAGCTTGTCGAGGGTGCCGGGGATGAACTTCTGCCCGCCGAAGCCGGGGTTGACGCTCATCAGCAGGATCATGTCGACCTTGTCCATCACATACTTCAGGCAGTCCAGCGGAGTGGCCGGATTGAACACCAGGCCGGCCTGGGCGCCGCCGTCCTTGATCAGCTGCAGGGAGCGGTCGATGTGCTCGCTGGCCTCGGGATGGAAGGTGATGTAGCTGGCGCCGGCCTCGAGGAAGTCGCCGATGATGCGGTCGACCGGCTTGACCATCAGGTGCACGTCGATCGGCGCGCTGATGCCGTACTTGCGCAGGGCGCTGCACACCATCGGGCCGATGGTCAGGTTGGGCACGTAGTGGTTGTCCATCACGTCGAAGTGGACGATGTCGGCGCCGGCGGCGAGGACGTTGTCGACCTCCTCGCCCAGGCGGGCGAAATCGGCGGACAGGATCGACGGGGCGATGGCGAAGGGCTGCATGGGTACCTCGGGGCAGGAAGCCGGAAAAGGCGAAGTTTCCCGCTTCATCCCGCCCCGGGCAAGGCTTGCCGGACGACCACGCCGCCCGGCGCGCGCCTCACGAGCCCTTGCGCCAGGCGGCGAAGCGCTGCTCCAGATCCGGGCCGTGCCGGCTCCAGAACTCGGCGTCCATGCCCACCGCGCCGGCGATGTTCTGCGCGGCGGTGGGCAGCTCGCCCGCCACCTGCGGGCTGAGCAGCGCCAGCGCCTGGCGGTTGGTCGGGCCGTAGGCGATGCGCTCGGCCAGCGCCTTCTGCTGCTGCGGCTGGCTGGCGAAGGCGACGAAGCGCCGCGCCAGCTCGCCCTTCCACACGCCCCTGGGCAGCGCCCAGTAGTCGAAGTCGTAGATGCTGCCGCCCCACACCAGCGCCAGCGGCTGCTCGGCGCGCGCGGCGCTGACCCGGCCGTTGTAGGCGGCGCTCATCGCCACGCTGCCGTCGCGCAGGGCGCGGATCGGCTCCTCGCCGGTCTTCCACCAGCGGATGTGCGGCTTCAGTTCGTCGAGCTTGCGGAAGGCCCGCTCGACGCCCTCGGCGCTGCCCAGCACCCGGTAGACGTCGCGGGCCGCGACGCCGTCGGCCATCAGGGCGAACTCCAGGTTGTAGCGCGCGCCCTCGCGCAGGCCGCGCTTGCCGGGCAGGCGGCGGACGTCCCAGAAGTCGGCCCAGCCCTGCGGCGCCTGCGCCAGGCGCTGCGGGTCGTAGGCCAGGGCCATCGACCAGACGAAGATGCCGACCCCGCAGGGCTGCAGCGCGCCGGGCACGAAGTCGTCCGGACTGCCCGCCAGGCCGGGCTCGAGGCGCTCGAACAGGCCCTCCGCGCAGCCGCGCATCAGCTCGGGAGCCTCCACCTCGACCACGTCCCAGGAGACGTGGCTCTGCTCCAGCTGCTGCCTGAGCTTGGCGAGGTCGCCGTTGTAGGCGCGGTACACCACCGCATCGCCGGTGGCCTGCTTGAACGGCTCGTAGAAGGCCCCACGCTGCGCCTCCTGGCTGGCGCCGCCGAAGGAAACCACCGTCACGTAGTCGGCCAGCGCCGGGGCCGCCGCTCCGAACAGGGCGGCCAGCAGGCCGCCCTTGCACAGCTCTCGCATCGTCACATTCCTTATGTCCATGCCGTGCCTCACTCCGGCAGCTGGGTGCGCAGGTTCTCGCTGCGTCCGCGCAGCCACTCGAGGATCAGCAGCATCACCACCGAGAAGCCGATCAGCAGGGTGGCGGCGGCGGCGATGGTCGGGCTGAGGTTCTCGCGGATGCCGCTGAACATCTGCCGCGGGATGGTTGCCTGCTCGGGGCCAGCGAGGAACAGGGTCACCACCACCTCGTCGAACGAGGTGGCGAAGGCGAACAGCGCCCCCGAGATCACCCCCGGCGCGATCAGCGGCAGGGTGACGCGGAAGAACGCGGTCAGCGGCGGCGCGCCGAGGCTGGCGGCGGCGCGCACCAGGTTCTGGTTGAAGCCCTGCAGGGTGGCGGTCACGGTGATGATCACGAAGGGCACGCCGAGCACCGCGTGCACCAGGATCAGCGAGATGTAGCTGTTGCCCAGGCCCAGCGGGGCGAAGAACAGGTAGCTGGCCACCGCGACGATCACCACCGGCACCACCATCGGCGAGATCAGGATGCCCATCAGCAGGGCCTTGCCGCGGAACTCGCCGCGGGTCAGGCCGATCGACGCCAGGGTGCCGAAGGTCATGGCCAGCACGGTGGCGGCCGGGGCGATGATCAGGCTGTTCTTCAGCGCGCGCAGCCACTCGGCGGTGGTGAAGAACTCCTCGTACCAGCGCAGCGAGAAGCCCTGCAGCGGGTAGACCAGGAAGGTGCCGGAGTTGAACGACAGCGGCACTATGACCAGCACCGGCAGGATCAGGAACAGCAGGATCAGGCCGCAGAGGGTGCGCAGGCTGTAGTACCAGATCCGCTCGACGGGCGACATGTACGGGCTCAGCATGACGATTCTCCTCTCAACCCAGGCGCAGGCGGCCGGCGCCGACCAGCCAGTTGTAGATTGCGTAGAACAGCAGGGTGGCGGCCAGCAGCAGGCCGCCCAGGGCCGTGGCCATGCCCCAGTTGATGGTGGTGTTGGTGTAGAAGGCGACGAAGTAGCTGATCATCTGGTCGTTCGGGCTGCCCAGCAGCGCCGGGGTGATGTAGTAGCCGATCGACAGGATGAACACCAGCAGGCCGCCGGCGCCGACCCCGGCCAGGGTCTGCGGGAAGTACACGCGCCAGAAGCTGGCGAACGGATGGCAGCCGAGCGACACCGCGGCGCGCATGTAGGTCGGCGAGATGCCCTTCATCACGCTGTAGATCGGCAGGATCATGAACGGCAGCATGATGTGCACCATCGAGATGTACACGCCGGTGCGGTTGAACACCAGCTGCAGCGGCTCGTCGATGATGCCGAGCGCCTGCAGCGTGCCGTTGATCAGGCCGCCCGACTGCAGCAGCACGATCCACGCGGCGACGCGCACCAGGATCGAGGTCCAGAACGGCAGCAGCACCAGGATCATCAGCAGGTTGCTCTGCCGCGCCGGCAGGTTGGCCAGCAGGTAGGCCAGCGGATAGGCCAGCACCAGGCAGATGACGGTGATCACCAGGCCCATCCAGAAGGTGCGGGCGAATATCTCCAGGTAGATCGCCTGGTCGGGGGTGGCCGGGGCCAGCTCGCCCAGCTCGTCGATGCGGTGGTCGAGGGCGGCCAGCAGGTAGTAGGCGGTGGTACCGCTGGCGTTGCGCTGGATCGCCTGCCAGTAGGCCGGATCGCCCCAGCGCTCGTCGATGCGCTCCAGCGCCTCGCGCCAGGAGACCGGCTCGGCGGCCAGCGGCAGCTGGCGGGCGGTCTTCGACAGCAGGCTGCGATAGCCCGACAGCTCCATGTTCAGGCGCTTGGACAGGTCGCCGAGCAGCTGCTGCTTGCGGGCGACCGGCAGCTCCTCGCCGAGGGCGCGGTAGACCGGCTCCGGCGGCAGGCCGTGGCCGTCCCAGGATTCGATGGCCGCCACCGTGCGCGGCAGGGCGCCGACCACCTCGGGGTTGTCGACGCTGCGCCAGAGCAGCGCGCCGATCGGCACCAGGAAGGTCAGCAGGAGAAACGCCAGCAGCGGCAGGATCAGCACCTGCGACTTCAGGCGGTTGAGCCGCTCGGCGCGCGCCAGGCGCTGCTTGAGGGGGAGGCCGGCGACCTCATTGGGGACGGACACTGCGCTAGCCATGGCCATGTTCAACTCCGGACAGAAGGCCGCCGCCGGCGGCCGGGCAAGACGGCGGGATGCTTCCCGCGGACGGGACGGCGCAGCGCCGTCCCGCCGAGGCTGTTACTTGGCGGCCCAGGCGTTGAAGCGCTGTTCCAGCTGCTCGCCGTAGTCGGCCCAGAAGGTCACGTCGATGGCCACCTGGTTGGCGATGTTCTCCGGAGTGGTCGGCATCAGCCCGAGACGCTCCTTGGGCAGCAGGTCGATGGCCTTCTTGTTGGCCGGACCGTAGGCGATGTTCTCCGCGTAGGCCTTCTGCTGCTCGGGCTTGACCGAGAAGGCGATGAACTCGCGGGCGGCCTGCTGATCCTTGGCGCCCTTGGGGATGGCCCAGGCGTCGAAGTCGTAGATGCCACCGTCCCAGACCATCTTGAGATTGCTCTCGCCCTGCACCGCGGCGATGCGGCCGTTGTACGCCGAGCTCATCACCACGTCGCCGGAGGCGAGGTACTGCGGCGGCTGGGCGCCAGCTTCCCACCACTGGATGTGCGGCTTGAGCTGGTCGAGCTTCTTGAAGGCACGGTCGACGCCCTCGTCGGTGGCCAGCACCTTGTAGACCTCTTTCGGCGCCACGCCGTCGGCCATCAGGGCGAATTCCAGGGTGTACTTGGCGCCCTTGCGCAGGCCGCGCTTGCCGGGGAATTTCTCCACGTCCCAGAAGTCCGCCCAGCTGGTCGGAGCGGTCTTCAGCTTGTCGGCGTTGTAGGCCAGCACGGTGGACCAGACGAAGAAGCCGACGCCGCACGGCTGGATGGCGCCGTCGATGTAGTCCGAGGCCGGGCCGAACTGCGCCGGATCGAGTTCCTCGAACAGCCCCTCGTCGCAGCCGCGCGCCAGTTCCGGCGACTCCACCTCGACCAGGTTCCAGCTCACGCTGCCGGTATCGACCATCGCCTTGACCTTGGCCATCTCGCCGTTGTACTCGCCGGCGATGACCTTGTGCCCGCTGGCCTTCTCGAAGGGCTCGTAGAACGCCTTGACCTGCGCCTGCTTGTTGGCGCCGCCGAAGGAGATGGTGGTCAGATCGGCCGCCACGGCCGACAGGGTGCAACCCAGGCCCAGGGTCAGGGCCGCGAACCTCAGGGATTTCGACATTTATTCTTCTCCAGGATGCTGCGTTTGGGGGTACTTGCCACTATCGGGCCGCGATCCTTATTCCGCGCTCAGCGGATCGAGGGCGCGGACATGTTCGACCTGCCAGCCGAGCGGCACCACGTCGCCCACCGCCAGCGCGGGGTCGAGTTCGGCGATCGGCTGCTTGACGAAGAAGTTGTTCTGCCCGGCCACCTCCAGGCGCACGCGCACGTGGTCGCCCAGGTAGATGAACTCGGCGACCCGGCCGGAGAAGCGGTTGTCGCAGCCGCTGCTGTGGCCGTTGATGCGCACCCGCTCGGGGCGCACCGACAGGCTGACCAGCTCGCCCGGCTGGCCGACGCGCACCGCCAGCGCCTCGACCTGCTCGCCGCGCGGCAGCTCGACCACGCAGCGTTCGCCGTCGCGGCGCACCAGGCGGCCGTTGATGCGGTTGTTCTCGCCGATGAAGTTGGCGACGAAGGCGTTGCACGGCTCCTCGTACAGCTCGCGCGGCGGGGCGATCTGCTGGATCTCGCCCTGGTGGAACACCGCCACGCGGTCGGACATGGTCAGCGCCTCGCCCTGGTCGTGGGTGACGTAGACCACGGTGACGCCCAGGCGCTGGTGCAGGTGCTTGATCTCCATCTGCATGTGTTCGCGCAGCTGCTTGTCGAGCGCGCCGAGCGGCTCGTCCATCAGCACCAGCTGCGGCTCGAACACCAGGGCGCGGGCCAGCGCCACGCGCTGCTGCTGGCCGCCGGACATCTGCCCCGGGTAGCGCCCGGCCAGCGCCTCCAGCTGCACCATGCTCAGCGCGCGCTTGACCCGCTCGGCGATGTCGGCCTTGCCCATGCCGCGCACGCTGAGCGGGAAGGCGAGGTTCTCGGCCACGGTCATGTGCGGGAACAGGGCGTAGTTCTGGAACACCATGCCGATGTCGCGCTTGTGCGGCGGCAGCTTGTTGATCGCCCGGCCGCCGAGGAGGATCTCGCCGGCGGTGGGGGTCTCGAAGCCGGCCAGCATCATCAGGCTGGTGGTCTTGCCCGAGCCGGACGGCCCGAGCAGGGTGAGGAATTCGCCCTTGCGAATGTCCAGATTGAGATCTTTGACGATCAGGTTCTCGCCGTCGTAGCTCTTCTGCACGCTACGGAAGCTGACCAGGATGTCGTTGCCTTGCGTCTCGGCCATGACCGCACCTGTAGGACTGGGTGGACTATGGCTACAGCGTAGGCAGGTGCCGGCGACGGGCAAATCGGCGGGCAGGACGACATCGGCTAGGCCCGCCGGAAGATGTTCTGTAGGGATTGCCCTACACGGGTAGCGGTTCCATGCGCCCCCGCGCAGGCGTCAGACCAGCTTGTGCTCCATGGCGTAGCGCACCAGGTCGGCCACCGAGTGGGCGTCGAGCTTCTGCATCAGCCGCGCCTTGTGGGTGCTCACCGTCTTGCTGCTGACCGACAGCTGCTGGGCGATCTCGTTGACGCCCTCGCCGCGCACCAGGCGCTCGAACACCGAGAACTCGCGCTCGGAAAGCAGCGCGTGGGGCGGCCGCGAGTCGGTCAGGCCGACCTCGAAGACCATGCGGTCGGCCAGCGCCGGGTCGATGTAGCGGCCGCCGCCGGCGACCTTGCGGATCGCGGTGAGCAGCAGCGCCGGATCGCTGTCCTTGGTGGCGTAGCCGGCGGCGCCGATCTTCAGCGCGCGGGCGGCCATCTGCGCCTCGTCGTGCATCGACAGCACGAGGATCGCCGGCGGGTTGCTCAGCGCGCGGATCCGCGGGATCGCCTCGAGGCCGTTGACCCCGGGCATGGAGATGTCGAGGAGGACCACCTCGCAGGGCGTCTGGCGGAGGATCTCCAGCAGCTGCTGGCCGTTGCCGGCCTCGCCGGCCACCGTCAGGTCCCTGGCCATGCCGATCAGCTGCTTGATGCCCTCGCGGACGATGGTGTGGTCTTCGGCCACCAGTACCCGAATCATGCCGTCTCCTTATCCTCCCGGTCGAGGGGAACCCTCACGTACAGGGTAGTGCCCTGCCCCGGGGTGCTGTCCAGCCGCAGGCTGCCGCCGAACATGGCGACCCGCTCGCGCATGCCGACCAGGCCGAACGAGCCGCTGCGCACCTGCGCCGGATCGAAGCCCGCGCCGTCGTCGGCGATGCACAGCTGCAGCTCGCCAGCCTCGCGGCTGAGGCGGATCTCCACGCTGTGCGCCTGGGCATGGCGCATGATGTTGGTCAGCGCCTCCTGCAGCACGCGGAACAGCCCGGTGGCCTTGCCCTCGCCGAGCGCCGGCAGCTGTTCGGGCACCTCGACCAGGCAGGGGATGCCGGTGCGCGCCTCGAAGCGCCGCGCCTGCCACTCGATGGCCGAGGCGATGCCGGCGTCGAGGATCGGCGGGCGCAGCGCGGTGGCCACGTCGCGCACCACCTGGAACAGCTGGGCGAGCAGCTTGCTCATGTGCTGCAGGCGCTGGCGCAGGTCGGCGTCGCCTTCGCCATGGGCCAGCTGGCACATGGAGAGTTCCAGCTTGAGCACGGTGAGCATCTGCCCCAGCTCGTCGTGCACCTCGCGGGCGATGCGCGCCTTCTCCTCCTCGCGCACGCTCTCCAGGTGCGCCGCCAGCTCGCGCAGCTGGGCCTGCGACTCGGCCAGCGCCAGCTCGGTGCGCTTGAGTTCGCTGATGTCCCAGACCATGCCGTCCCACACCACCCGGCCGGCCTCCAGGCGCCGCGCGGTGGCCTTGATGTCGACCCAGATCGGCGTGCCGTCGCGGGTCAGCAGGCGGCCCTGCCAGCGCCAGTCGTCGTCGGCCGCCAGCGCCGCCTGCTGGCTGCTCCAGTAGTGCTCGCGCTCGTCGGGGTGGACCAGGCTGCGGATGCCGCGCTCGGGCTCGAGCAGGGTCGCCGCCGGGTAGCCGACCAGCCCGGCGCTGCCCTCGCCGATGAACGCGATGTGCACCTCGGCGCCCGGCGCGGCGCGCTCCAGGCGGAACAGCAGGCCGGGCACGTTGCCGGCGATACCCTTCAGGCGCGCCTCGCTCTCCTCGAGGGCGGCGCGGGCGCGGCGCCGCTCGGTGACGTCGGTGAGATAGATCACCAGGTATTCGGTGTCGCGAAAACGCAGGAAGCTGAGCGACAGGTCCACCGGCAGCCACTCGCCGTCGGCGCAGCGGCAGCGGGTTTCGAAGGCCAGCGCCTCGTCGCTGGCGCGGGCGCGCTTCCACAGCGCCAGCCAGCGATCCATGTCGAGGTTCGGCGCCAGCTCGCTCAGCGGCCGCTCGACCAGGCCCCTGGCCGGGTAGCCGAGCAGCTGCTCGGCGGCGCGGTTGGCGTAGCGCAGGTGGCTGTCCCAGTTGACCCAGAGGATGCCGACAGTGCTGTGGTCGATGGAGAACTGGGCCAGGCGCAGCGCCTGCTCGGCCGACTCGCGCAGGCTCAGGTCGTGGCGGGCGACGGCCAGACGCAGCTCCAGCTCATCGTGCTGGCGCCGCAGCCACCAGGCCGCGCCGAGCAACGCCAGCAGCAGCAGGCCGAGCAGCAGGGCCAGGCTGCGCCAGAAGCCGGCCGACTCGCCGAGGCTCGTCACCGGCGGCTGCAGCCAGCGCCGCTGCATGGCCTCCAGCTCGGCGGCGGGCAGCGCGCGCAGGGCCCGGTCGATCAGCCCGGCCAGCTCCGGCAGGTCGGGGCGCACGGCGACGCGCAGCAGCAGCGGATAGCCGACCTCGCCGAGCACTGCCAGCGCGGCGAACTCGACTTCGCCGTGCAGACGGCTGTACTGCGCCTCGTCGAGCACCGCATAGCTCGCCTCGCCGGCCAGCACCTGGCGCAGCGCCTGGCGCTCGGAGCTGGCCGGGCGCAGCTCGAGGCTGCTGTGGCTGCTGCGCAGGAAGCGCTGCACCGGGCTGCCTTCGCGCACCGCCACCGGCTCGCCGCGCCCCAGGCGGTCGAGGCGGACCGCCGCGGCGCCGCTGCGCTCGCCGACGACCAGGTGCGGAATGCGCAGGTAGGGATCGGAGTAGCGCCACAGGCGCAGGCCGGCCGGGGTCTGCTGCAGGCCGGGGGCCAGCTCGATCTCGCCGCGCTGCAGCGCCGCCTCCAGCGCGGCCTGGTCGGGATAGGCATGCCAGTTCAGGTCCACGCCGAGGCGGCTGGCGAGCGCGCCCATCAGCTCGACATGGGCGCCGACCAGCTGCTGCTGGCGCTGGCGCCGCTCGAACTGGGCATAGGGCGCCTGCAGCACAACGCCGACCTGCAGCCGCGGATGATCGGCCAGCCACTGGCGCTGCGCCGCATCCACCGCCAGCGCCGCCGGCTCGGCACGTACCGGCAGCGTCAGGCAGAGGCCGAGCAGCAGCATCGCGGATATCAGGCAGCGAACCAGGTGGGCGGAAAGGGGCATGGCGAAGACTCCGTAGGCCGGGCACTGCGCACGGTCCGCCGCCAGCCTATCCCATCGGCCTGCGCCGCTACAGGGCTCAGCGCAGACCGTGGCGGGCGCGCACCAGCTCCCAGGCCGCCTGCAGGCGACGGCTCTGCTCGGTGGCCGCGGCCAGGCGCACCGGATCGGCGCGGCCGAGCTTGTCCGGATGGTGGCGGCTGCGCAGGCGCCGGTAGGCCTGGCGGATGGCCGCCGGCGGCGTGTCGGGGGTGACGCCGAGCAGGTCCAGCGCCGTGCGGTAGGCGTCGTCGCGGCGGACCAGCGGCAGGCCGCGCCCCAGCGCCTGGTTCTCCAGCGCCGCCAGCTGCGCCGCCGGACAGCCGAGCTGCGCCGCCCA
>NZ_SSTC01000029.1 GCF_004801855.1 Pseudomonas sp. A-1
TAGATCGACTCCTGGATCAGCGCGCGCGACGGGCAGGTGCACACCTCGCCCTGGTTGAAGAAGGCCAGCACCAGGCCTTCGGCGGCCTTCTCGATGAACTCCGGCTCGGCGCGCATGATGTCTTCGAAGAAGATGTTCGGCGACTTGCCGCCCAGCTCGACGGTGCTGGGGATGATGTTCTCGGCGGCGCACTTGAGGATGTGCGAGCCGACCGGGGTGGAGCCGGTGAAGGCGATCTTGGCGATGCGCTTGCTGGTGGCCAGCGCCTCGCCGGCCTCGCGGCCGAAGCCCTGGACGATGTTCAGCACGCCCGGCGGCAGCAGGTCGGCGATGATCTCGGCCAGCACCATGATCGACAGCGGGGTCTGCTCGGCGGGTTTCAGCACGATGCAGTTGCCGGCGGCCAGCGCCGGGGCCAGCTTCCAGGCGGCCATCAGCAGCGGGAAGTTCCACGGGATGATCTGGCCGACCACGCCCAGCGGCTCGTGGAAGTGGTAAGCGGCGGTGGTGTCGTTGATCTCGGCGGCGGCGCCTTCCTGGGCGCGGATGCAGCCGGCGAAGTAGCGGAAGTGGTCGGCGGACAGCGGCACGTCGGCGTTGAGGGTCTCGCGCACGGCCTTGCCGTTGTCCCAGGTCTCGGCGACGGCGAGCACTTCCAGGTTCTGCTCGATGCGGTCGGCGATCTTCAGCAGGATGTTGGCGCGGTCCTGCACCGAGGTGCGGCCCCAGGCGTCGGCGGCGGCGTGGGCGGCGTCCAGTGCCAACTCGATGTCTTCGGCGGTGGAGCGCGGGAATTCGGCGATGGCCTCGCCGGTGACCGGCGTGGTGTTGGTGAAGTACTGGCCCTTCACCGGAGCCACGAACTCACCATTGATGAAGTTGCCGTAACGCGGCTTGAAGGAAACGACGGCGCCAGCGGTACCCGGTTGTGCGTAGATCATGCTCATGGCCTCTCTTTTATTGTTGCGGTCCGATCTGGTTCTGCGCGGACTGTGCGTTGATGGTGGCAGTCCGCACGCGGCGCAGGTATGCGCCGATGGAAGGCAGAAGCTCGTTATTTGGTAGTAACGGCCGCAAGAAAGGTTGCATGCGCGCCGGCAAAGCGCAAGGTGCCGCGCAGACGCCTTGCGCCGCCCGTCACGCCGCGGCGTGCTGGCGCTGGCGCGCCGGCTCGGGCGCCGCTGCGGCCTCCGGCCGGTAGCCCAGGCGCAGCCCGCCCCAGTGGCGCCCGTGGACGAGGATCGGCACCGACAGGTCGTGCATCAGCTCGCCGGTGTCGCGGGTGTAGGTCTGCATCAGCAGCGGCTGCTGGTGGCTGCCGCAGCGGATGCCGGTACGGTCGGTGAAGATGCGCTTGCTGCGGCTGTGCGCCATGTCCGCCTGCAGGTCGCCGGTGAGCGGCTGGCTGAACGCCAGGTTGTGGGTCGGCACGTAGCCGTCCGGCGTGCAGGCGATGGCGAACACCACGCCCTCGTGGCGCCCCAGCAGCGGTTCCTGGATGGCCGGCAGCACCTCGTCGGTGAAACGGTCGAAGCGGCTGGCGAACTTCTGCGGATGGGTGCCGGGCACCGGCCGGTAGTGGCGGTCGAACAGGTCGTCGAGGCTGATCCGTCCTGCCTTGATCGCCGCCTCGAACTGCCGGGTGATCGCCTGCGCGCCCTCGCGGGCCAGGTCGTAGACGCGCTGGTGGTAGTCGTCGAGGGCCACCGCGGCGAGCTGCTCGCTGATGTGCTCGGTCAGCTCCTCCAGCTTCATCGCCTCGCCCTCCAGGCGGCGGGTCTGCTCGTCGCTGACCGCCAGGTCGCTGCGCATCTGGTCGACCGCGGCGAACAGGCTGCCGAGCTGGCGCCGGTTGTCGTCGGAGCCGACGGCGATCTCGCTGATCTGCCGTTCGACATCCACCGACAGCGCGGCGATGCTCTCCAGGTGCTGGCCGGCGCGCTCCACCTCGTTGACCCCGGTAACCAGCTCGGCGGACAGACTGCGGATCTGCTCGACCACCTCGCGGGTGCGGCGCTGGATCTCGCCGATCATCTGCCCCACCTCGGCGGTCGCCGTCGCGGTACGCCCGGCCAGGCTGCGCACCTCGCCGGCCACCACGGCGAAGCCGCGGCCGTGCTCGCCGGCGCGCGCCGCCTCGATGGCCGCGTTGAGCGCCAGCAGGTTGGTCTGGCTGGCGATCTCCTCGATCACCCCGGTGACCCGCTGGATATCCGCGCTGCGCCGGTTCAGCTCCTCGATCAGCTCGCGGCTGGCGCCGGCCTGCTGGCGCAGCTGCTGCATGCGGCCGATGGTGTCGACCAGCACGCGGCGGCCGGCATCGCTGCTCTGCCGCGCCTCGATGGCGGCCTCCACCGCCTGCTTGCTGAGCGCCGAGGTCTGCGCCTCGGTGGCGATCATCACCTCGGCGCTGCCGACGATCTGCGCGGCGGCGGTGACCTGCGACTCGACCCGCTCGGCCAGCTGCTGCGCCGAGTAGGCGACGCCGGCGGCCGACAGGGCGTTGTGACTGATCGAGTGGGACAGGCCGCGGGCCAGTTGGTCGACATCGACACCGGCCGTGCTGCCACCCCGCGAGCGGCGGCGCACGAGCAGCGCCACGGCGGGCAGCGCCGCCAGCAGCAGGGCCAGGCACAGCCAGAACGGCAGCCAGCCCTGCGCCTGGGCGAGCAGCAACAGGGCCGCCACGCCGCCCGGCAACAGGCGTTCGGCGAGCGTGCGGAAACGGATGGATGTCATGGGGGCTCCTCGCTGGAGGCGCCGGCGCCGGCAGGCAGGGCGGCCTGTGGCCATCCGCTACTGCCGCCGGGCTTGCCGGCCTTGTTCTTGTTGGAAGCACGGCAGACCGTCGGGGAACATGGCGGCGGTCGCCTTGCGCGGGACATCGCCTGGATATCGGCCGCCGCACCGCAAACTTGAGCGACCGGCAGACGCGACGAGGCCGGCAAGTCGCCGGCCTCGTGCACTGCTACAGCGGACGGATCAGCGCTTGGCCACCGCCGCCACTTCCTTGGGCAGCTTGAAGGTCCACACCATGCCGCCCTGGTTGAAGTCCTTGATGCGCTTGGCCACCTCGCCGCCCCACAGCGGCACGGCGCCGCCCCAGCCGGACAGCACGGAGACGTACTGCTCGCCGTCCATCTCCCAGGTGATCGGCGAGCCGATCACGCCCGAGCCGGTGTTGAACTCGTAGAGCTTCTTGCCGGTCTTGGCGTCGAAGGCCATCAGGAAGCCTTCCGGGTTGCCGGTGAACACCAGGTTGCCCTTGGTGGCCAGCACGCCGCCCCACAGCGGCGCGTAGTTCTTGTAGCGCCAGACTTCCTTGCCGGTCTTCGGGTCGATGGCGCGCAGCACGCCGATGTAGTCCTCGTTGAGCGGGTGGATGGTGAAGCCGGCGCCGAGGTAGGCCGCGCCCTTCTTGTAGGCGGTGCCCTCGTTCCAGATGTCCATGCTCCACTCGTTGGACGGCACGTAGAACAGCCCGGTGTCCTGGCTGTAGGCCATCGGCATCCAGTTCTTGCCGCCGAGGAAGGACGGCGCCACGGTGACGGTCTTGCCCTGCGCACCGGCGTCGCCCGGCGAGCCCGGACGGTTGGCGTCGTCGTAGATCGGCCGGCCGTTCTTGTCCAGGCCCTTGGCCCAGGTGATCTTGTCGACGAACGGGAAGCCGCGGATGAACTTGCCGTTGGTGCGGTCGAGCACGTAGAAGAAGCCGTTGCGGTCGGCGGTGGCCGCCGCCTTCACGGTCTTGCCGCCGTCCTGGTAGTTGAACGACACCAGCTCGTTGACGCCGTCGAAATCCCAGCCGTCGTGCGGGGTGGTCTGGAAGTGCCACTTGATGGTGCCGTCGTCCGGGTTCAGCGCCAGGCGCGAGGACGAGTAGAGGTTGTCGCCGGGGCGCAGGTGCGAGTTCCACGGCGCCGGGTTGCCGGTGCCGAACAGCAGCTGGTTGGTTTCCGGGTCGTAGTAGCCACCCAGCCACGGCGCCGCGCCGCCGGTCTTCCACAGGTCGCCCGGCCAGGACTTGCCGGCCTCGCCGCCGGTGATGCCGTTCTCGACCTTCTTGCCGTCCTTCCAGACGTAGCCCATGTGGCCTTCCACGGTCGGACGGGTCCACAGCAGCTCGCCGTTCTTCGGGTTGTAGGCCTCGATCTTGCCGACCACGCCGAACTCGCCACCGGACACGCCGGTGATCAGCTTGCCATTGACCACCAGCGGTGCGGCGGTGATCGAGTAGCCGGCCTTGTAGTCGGCCACGGTCTTCTTCCACACCACCTTGCCGGTGTCCTTGTTGAGGGCGACCAGCTTGGCGTCGAGGGTGCCGAAGATCACCAGGTCGCCGTACAGGGCGACACCGCGGTTGATCACGTCGCAGCACGGCATGATGCCGTCGGGCAGGCGGGCGTCGTACTGCCAGAGTTCCTTGCCGGTGCGCGCGTCGACGGCGAACACCCGCGAGTAGGAGGCGGTCATGTACATCACGCCATCCTTGACCAGCGGCTGGGCCTGCTGGCCGCGCTGCTTCTCGCCACCGAAGGAGAACGCCCACACCGGACGCAGCTGGGTGACGTTGTCGGCGTTGAGGGTGTTCAGGGTGCTGTAGCGCTGGCCCTGCAGGCCGAGACCGTTGGTGACGACCTCGCCGGGAGTCTGCGCATCCTTGAGGATGTCGTCGTCGGTGACGGCCCAGGCGGACAGACCGGACAGCGCCAGCGCAAGGCCCAGCGTGGTCCTGGCAAAGGAATGGGTGAGACCGGAGTGCTTCATTGCGGCTACCTCTGCGGGTTCATTGTTATGTGCCGGGAATTTTTCCCGGTCTGTAGCGAATTCTTCGCCGCAGGGGGTGGCGCAACAATTGATCGCGGGGAGCAAAGACATGCTTCCTTGGTAGCAATACCCGCCCGCAAGCCGCGCGCGGCGCGGGTTCGGAGCGGGCTCTCAGAGTGGCCAGACCCACAGCAGCATGGGCACCCCCACCGCCAGCACGACCAGCTCCAGCGCCAGTCCCAGGCGCCAGAAGTCGCCGAAGCGCAGCCCGCCGGGGCCGAGGATCAGGGTGTTGTTCTGGTGGCCGATGGGGGTGAGGAAGGCGCAGGAGGCGCCCACCGCGATGGCCATCAGGAAGGCGTCGGCGTTGACCCCGAGCTGCGCCGCGCTGCTCAGGGCGATCGGGCTCATCACCGCGGCGGTGGCGGCGTTGTTCATCAGGTCGGAGAGGAACATGGTCACCACCAGCAGCAGCACCAGCGCCAGCAGCGCCTCGCCGCGCGCCAGGTGCTCGAGCAGGAAACGGGCGATGACGCCGGCCGCGCCGGTGGAGAACATGGCGTCGGCCACCGGCAGCATGGCGCCGAGCAGCACGATCACCGGCCAGTCGATCGCCGCGTACAGGGCGCGCGGCGGCACCAGGTTGGTCAGCGCGAAGGCCAGCGCACCGCCGGCGAAGGCCACCGCCGCCGGCAGCACGCCGAAGGCCGCCAGCGCCACCGCCGCCAGCATCAGCACCCCGGCGAGCAGCGCCTGGCCCGGCCTCGGCACGCGAATGTCGCGCGGCGCCAGCGGCAGACAGCCGAACAGCCCGGCGAAGCCGGCCAGCGCCTCCTCGCCGCCCTGCAGCAACAGCATGTCGCCGGCGCTCAGCGTCGTCGAGCGCAGGCGGCGGATCACCCGCAGGCCCTGGCGCGAGATCGCCAGCAGGTTGATGCCGTAGCGGCTGCGCAGCTCCAGATCCCTGGCCGAGCGGCGGATCAGGCTGGAGCCCGGCATCACCACCAGTTCGCGGATCACCAGCTCCTCGCTGCCGGCCCGGCTTCTCGGCGCAGCATCCGCGACCTCCCCACCCGGCTCCGGCGCCTGCCCCGCTCCGGGTGCCTGGTCCGCCGCCGCGGCCGACAGATCGCCACCCTCCTCTGCGGGCAGCGGCTCCGGGGCCGGCGGCGGCACGTCCTCCACCAGCTTGGCGCCCAGGCTGGCCAGCGCCGGGGACAGCGACTCCGGCTCGACCTCGATGATCAGGATGTCGCCGGCCTGCAGGCGCCGGCGCGGTGCCGGCGAGGCGATGCGCACGTCGTGGCGGACCAGGCCGACGATCTGCGCGTCGCAGTCGTCGAGCAGCTGCTCGACCTCGCGCAGCATCTTGTCGGCCGCCTTGCCGCCCTCCTCGATGCGCACCTCGCTGAGATAGCTGTCGCTCTCGAAGTGCGCGGTGCCGGCCGGGCGTTGCGCCGGTACCCAGCGCCAGCCGAGCAGACCGACGAACAGCACGCCGAGCAGCGCCACCGCCAGCCCCACCGGGGTGAAGTCGAACATGGCGTAGCCACCCAGGCCGCTGGAGGCACGGTAGCCGGAGACGATCAGGTTGGGGGGCGTGCCGATCAGGGTGGTCATGCCGCCGAGGATCGAGGCGAACGACAGCGGCATCAGCACCTGGCCCGGCGCCAGCTGGTGCTTCGCCGCCAGCTGCAGGGCGATCGGCATCAGCAGGGCCAGGGCGCCGACGTTGTTCATGAACCCCGACAGCAGCGCGGCCAGCCCCAGCAGCGCCAGCAGGCTGCTGGTCGGCCCGCCGCTGCCGGGCAGCAGGCGCTGCGCGAGGATGTCCACCGCACCGCTCTGCTGCAGGCCCTGGCCGAGCACCAGCACGCAGGCGACGGTGATCACCGCCGGATGGCCGAAGCCGGCGAAGGCCTCCTCGGCCGGCACCAGGCCGAGCAGCACGCAGGCCAGCAGCGCGGCCAGCGCCACCAGGTCGTGCCGCCAGCGGCCCCAGAGGAACAGCGCCAGGGTGACCAGCAGCACCGCGACTATCGCCATCTGGGAGCCCGTCATGCCCACCGCCTCGCCCGGTCCGACTGAGTTGAACCCTAGCCAGCGGCGGGCCGGGCGACAAGCCCGGTCCCGGAAACGCAACGCCCCGCACGCAGGCGGGGCGCAGGACCGGCGGCAGGGCGCGCCGGCGACCGGACGGAGCGGGCGGTCAGGCGTTCCTGGCGTGCCGGGCCGGGTCGAACGGCATCGGCCAGTTGAGCAGCTGGCTCGCCTTGGCCAGCTGGCTGCTGGCCGCCGGCAGTACATCGATGCCGTGCTCGCCGCGGATGATCTCCTGGATCAGATGATGCGCCTGGTCCACCAGTTCGGCGATGGCGATGCGCTCCTGGGCGCGCCACTCCAGCTCCATCTGCAGCATCCGGCCATCCGGGGCTTCGCGCTGCTCGCTATCGCAATGGCCACAGCACTCAGGCTGGCCGTCCGGGGTCCCACTGGTCTTGCAGTTCATCAAAATCCCTCTATGTCGTCGCTCGGTCTCGAGCTCACTCGCCCGTACAGTTTCCTCCGACGCCAGGGGCCTGCCCCGGCACTGTTTAACATTTATGAAATCGACCGCTGCCCCGGACATTGATCCAGAGCAATGCCAGGCGTTCCAGCCGGGAAGTGGGCCGGATGGCGCGCGGATCGGGCGGTTCCGGCGCCCCTACTGCCCCGCATCCACCCGCCGGAACACCTGCGCCTCGTACCTGGGGTAGAGGTGGCTGACCGTGCGGATCAGCTCGAAGCGGGTCAGGCTGATGGCGGCGAAACGCTCGGGGATCGGCGCCTGCATCGCCTCGTTCATGTCCAGGCCGGCGACCGCCGCCTCGCGCAGCAGACCGTCGAGCCAGCCGAGGTAGTCGCGCATCTGCACGAAGGGCTCGCGCCCCGTGGCGACCGGGCCGTGGCCGGGCACCAGCAGCTTGTAGGGCAGCTTCTCCAGCTCCGCCAGGTCGCCCAGCCAGACCTCCAGCCCCGGCGTCTGCGGGGTGGTCAGGGCGCGCTGGTAGAACACCAGGTCGGCGGCGAACAGCACGCCGGTGGTCTGGTCGAACACCGCCAGGTCGGCGCCGGTGTGGCCGCTGAAGGCCAGCAGCTGCAGGCGGTGGCCGCCGATCTCGCGCACGCCGGGCTCCAGCGTCTCGTCGGGCAGCAGCACCTCGGTGCCGCGCATCCAGTCGCCGAGCAGGCGGTACATGTTGTCGGCGAAGGCGCCGCCCTGTTCGGCCAGCAGCTCGCGGGTCTTCGCCAGGCTGGCGATGGGCACATCGCTGAAGGCCTGGTTGCCGAACACGTGGTCGGGGTGGTGGTGGGTGTTGATCACCAAGGCGATCGGCCGGTCGGTGACCCGGCCGATGGCGGCGCGCAGCGCCTCGCCGTAGCGCTTCGAGATGCCGGTGTCGATCAGCACCACCCCGGCCTCGGTGACGATGAACGCCACGTTGACGATGTTGCCGCCGTTGGCCATCTCGAAGTTGCCGGTGCTGCCTTCCAGCAGCCAGGTGTCCGCGGCGATCTGCCGGGGCTCGAGGTCGTAGGCCAGCTCGGCCGCCATCAGCGGCAGGCTGAGGAAAATCGCCACGAGCAAGGTAACCAAACGCATGCTGCCTCCTTTGCAATGTGATCGGTGCGCACGGCGCACCCTACCCACGCCGACGCGCATTCGCGCGCCCTGAACCGTGGGGTGCGCCACGCGCACCTGGCTGGACACTCAGAACGCCGCCTCGAACTCGTTGCCGTTGTTGTCGCGCAGCCACAGCTGCTGGTCGGCGTCCTGGCCGTCCAGCTGCAGGGTCAGGGTCGGGTTCTCGCTGACCGAGGGGTGCAGCTCCAGGCTGGCCAGCACCGCGCCGCCCGCGCCACGCAGCTCGGCGCGCTCGACGAAGAACTCGGGGATGCCGCCGGACAGGCCGTTGTCCATCGGGTGGGCGATGCGCAGGCGCAGGCGGCTGCCGTCGCCCTGCGGGAAGCGGGCGCCGAAGATCTCGCCGAGGTGTTCCTCCCAGCCGGCCTGGGCGCGCACCGCGCTGGGCGCGGTGCAGCCGCCGCCGGCGGCGTCGACGCGGGTCGAGCCGACGTGCCAGGTGCCGTCGCGGGTCAGCACCGCGGCGCGGATCGGCGTGGCCTGCTCGACGCGGATGTTGAGGGCGATGCGCGGTGCCACCGGCCCGCTGGGGAAGAAGGTGAAGATGTGCGGGATCGGGTTGAGCTCGGCCCAGGCGACGATGCGCACCACCTCGCTGCCCAGCGCCGAGGCGTCGATGCTGATCGGCACCTGGCGCGAATCCTCGGCGAACGGTGGCGCGCTGAGGCGCACCCGCTCGTCGAACTCGTAGGGCGCCTCGCCGAGGAAGCGCGTCTGGTGGAAGCTCCACATCGGCGACTGCAGCGGATCGGACTCCGCCGCCCACAGCGGATTGCTCAGCAACAGCCAGCCCAGCGCCAGCCCCATGCTCCGGATGGTCATTCCCTGCCTCCTTCCCGTGTAGGGTGCGCCATGCGCACCGATAGCGCTCCTGCGCCTGCAACCCGGGACGCAGAGCGTCCCGGCAGACGCTCCCACGCCGGAGCGTGGAAGCGATCAGGCGTGGGAGCGACGCTCACTCGCCGTGGGTCTGCGCCTGCACCTCGCCCTCGTACAGCTCGGGCACCTCGTAGCGCAGGCCGTAGCGCGCGTAGACCTTTGCCAGCTCGCCGGAGCCGATCAGCTCCACCAGGGCGCCCTCCAGGGCATAGGCCAGCTGGCGGTTGCTCTCGTGCACCGCCATGCCGATGTCCCACTGCTGGCGGCCCATCTCCGGATAGGCGTTGTCGGCGGCCTTGAGCTGCGGATCCCCGGCTTCGTGCAGCAGCCAGTCGATCTCGCCGCGCATGGCCATCACCGCATCCACCTTGCCCTCGCGCATGGCGGCGAAGGCCAGCGGCGGACTCGGATAGTGGCGGGTGTTGCCGCTCATGCGCCCGCCGAACACCGAGCTCATGTAGAACGACGGCACGCTCTCCAGCTCGACGCCGATGGGGTGGTAGCCGAACACCGCGACGCTGGGCACTTCCTTGAGGCGGCGGGTGTCGTGGGCGACCTGCCAGCGCTCGCGCTGGTAGGGGCCGAACATCACCACCAGCTCGTTGACCAGCTCGCCCAGCTCGTTGCGCTTGAACGCGTAGTTGCGGTCGTAGGGCACCCGCAGCATGACGTCGGCGAGTTCGTCGGGGCGCAGGTAGTGGCCCTTCCAGACGAAGTTGCGCAAGTCGTCGTCGAGCTTCTCGCCCGGCGTGATCCACATCAGCTCCAGGCGCAGCTCCTGGCTGTCGGCGAGCTTCTGCGCCAGCTCGACGTCGACGCCGCGCGCCTGGCCGTCCTGCTGGTAGCTGTAGGGAGGGAAGTTCTCGTATACCGCCACCTTGAGCACTCCCGAGGCGACGATGTCGTCGAACGGCCGGACCTGCGCCTGCGCGCCCTGGGCGAGCAGCAGCAGGCTGGCGAACAGCAGGGCGAGCAGGCGCATGGCGGCTTACTCCGTGATGGCGACGCTTTCCAGGTAGCTGCGGATGGCCCACAGGGCTTCCTGGCTGAGGAAGTCGGCCATCTTCGGCATGTACACGCGACCGTCGCGCACCGCGCCGTTGATCACCCGCTCCTTGAACCACTCGTCGCCCTCGATGCCGGCATCCAGCATGCGCAGGTCGGGGGCGATGCCGCCGGAGATGGCATCCAGGCCGTGGCAGCGCGCGCAGTTCTGGGTATAGGCGGACTTGCCGATTTCCACGGCATGGGCATTGTTCTCGTAGGGCGCGCGATAGGGGTTCTCGTCACGCCACTCGCTACCCAGCTGCTCCAGGCCGGCGGTGTTGACGGCCTGCGGCGTCACGTCGCCATGGGCCAGGACCTGGGTGGCGGCGCCGAGGGCCAGGGTAGCCAGAAGGGCCGGCAGGAATTTCTTGTTGTTCATGGCGATACCTCGTTTCGATGCGGTGCAAGGCGGTGCATTCCAGGACGCGGAATGCGTTGATCGCATCTTAGGGAGACGACGGCCAGAGCCAGTATTCTGCTTTGGTGCCCGCGCCCTACTCCCTTGGTATGAGACCTTGGAAGCAGTACCTGGGGCCCTTCGGAGCAGACCCTTGGTAGCAGAACAAGTCATTGTTTCAAAAGGGATTTTTTCCCGAAGACAGCGGGAAGTCTTCCCTATCCGGCACATCGTCCCGGGGCCACTATCGGGGTGAGCGGCTGCCCCGCGCAGCCTTCCACCACCGACCAGGGATACCGCCCCCATGACAACAAGAGAGATCCTGCCCTCCGCTCCGCGCCCGCTGAGCCGCACCATCCACTGTCTGGTGCTGGCCGCGGGCCTCGGCCTCGGCCTGCCGGCGCTGGCCAAGACGGTCAGTTGGGAAGACATCGCCAACGACCACGTCACCACCGCCGACGTGCTGCAGTACGGCATGGGCACCAGCGCCCAGCGCTACAGTCCGCTGGCGCAGATCAACACCGACAACGTGTTCAAGCTGACCCCGGCCTGGTCCTACTCCTTCGGCGACGAGAAGCAGCGCGGCCAGGAATCCCAGGCCATCGTCCACGACGGGGTGATCTACGTCACCGGCTCCTACTCGCGGGTGTTCGCCATCGACGCCAAGACCGGCAAGCGCCTGTGGACCTACAGCCACCGCCTGCCCGACGACATCCGCCCGTGCTGCGACGTGGTCAACCGCGGCGCCGCCATCTACGGCGACAAGATCTACTTCGGCACCCTCGATGCCGCGGTGGTCGCGCTGAACAAGGACACCGGCAAGGTGGTGTGGAAGAAGAAGTTCGGCGACCACGGTGCCGGCTACACCATGACCGGCGCGCCGACCATCGTGAAGGACCAGAAGACCGGCAAGGTGCTGCTGATCCACGGCAGCTCCGGCGACGAGTTCGGCGTGGTCGGCCAGCTGTTCGCCCGCGACCCGGAGACCGGCGAGGAAGTCTGGATGCGCCCGTTCGTCGAGGGCCACATGGGCCGCCTGAACGGCAAGGAGAGCACCCCGACCGGCGACGTCAAGGCGCCGTCCTGGCCGGACGATCCCAAGTCGCCGACCGGCAAGAAGGAAGCCTGGAGCCACGGCGGCGGCGCGCCCTGGCAGAGCGCCAGCTTCGACCCGGCGACCAACACCATCATCATCGGCGCCGGCAACCCGGCGCCGTGGAACGGCTGGGCGCGCACCAGCGAGGGCGGCGATCCCAAGGACTACGACAGCCTGTACACCTCCGGCCAGGTCGGCGTCGACCCGAGCACCGGCGAGGTGAAGTGGTTCTACCAGCACACCCCCAACGACGCCTGGGACTTCTCCGGCAACAACGAGCTGGTGCTGTTCGACTACAAGGACAAGGACGGCAAGACCGTCAAGGCCACCGCCCACGCCGACCGCAACGGCTTCTTCTACGTGGTCGACCGCGCCAACGGCAAGCTGCAGAACGCCTTCCCGTTCGTCGACGGCATCACCTGGGCCAGCCACATCGACCTCAAGACCGGCCGCCCGGTGGAGAACGAAGGCCAGCGCCCGGCCAAGCCCGAGCCGGGCGAGAAGCACGGCAAGGCGGTGGAAGTGTCGCCGCCGTTCCTCGGCGGCAAGAACTGGAACCCGATGGCCTACAGCCAGGACACCGGACTGTTCTACGTGCCGGCCAACCACTGGAAGGAGGACTACTGGACCGAGGAGGTCGCCTACAAGAAGGGCTCCGCCTACCTCGGCCAGGGCTTCCGCATCAAGCGCATGTACGACGACCACGTCGGCATCCTGCGCGCGATGAACCCGACCACCGGCAAGGTGGCCTGGGAGCACAAGGAGAAGCTGCCGCTGTGGGCCGGCGTGCTGGCCACCAAGGGCAACCTGGTGTTCACCGGCACCGGCGACGGCTTCCTGAAGGCCTTCGACGCCAAGACCGGCAAGGAGCTGTGGCAGTTCAACGTCGGCACCGGGATCATCTCGCCGCCGATCACCTGGGAGCAGGACGGCGAGCAGTACATCGGCGTGACCGCCGGCTACGGCGGCGCGGTGCCGCTGTGGGGCGGCGACATGGCCGAGCTGACCAAGCCGGTCGCCCAGGGCGGCTCGTTCTGGGTGTTCAAGCTGCCGAGCTGGGACGCCAAGACCGCCAAGCGCTGAGGACCTGGCAGGAAAAACCGGGCGTCTCTCCGCCGCCCGGCTTCTGGCGGGGGCGCCCGGTGCGTCCCCGTCCTTTTTCCGCTCACCGCCCGTAGGGTGCGCCGTGCGCACCTCCCCTCTTCATGGTGCGCACGGCGCACCCTACAGGAATGCTGCCATGAGCCCTCTTCTGCTTCTGCCGCTCGCCCTGCTGTCCCTCGCCAGCCATGCCCACGCCGACGACGAGGGCGCCACGGTGATCAACGGCTGCCGCCTGGAGGCGGAAAGCCGCTGCCCCGGCGCCGACCTGCGCGGCGCCAACCTGCGTCATCTGGACCTGCGCCGGATCGACCTGTCCGGCGCCGACCTGAGCGGCGCCGACCTGCGCCATGCCCGGCTCGACCTGGCCAACCTGGAGAAGGCCCGGCTGCACAAGGCCGACCTGACCCGCGCCAGCCTGCAGCAGGCCAACCTGCGCCTGGCCGACTTTTCCGGCGCGCGGCTGGTGGCGATCAACGGCTGGGCCGCGCACGGCCAGGCCGCACGCTTCACCGGCGCCGACCTGACCGGCGCCAACCTGGAATTCGCCCGCCTGTCCGCGGCGCGCCTGCACGACGCCAACCTGACGGCCGCCAACCTGGAGATGGCCTGGCTGAGCAAGGCCGACTTCAAGGGCGCCACGCTGCGCGACGCCAACCTGCAGGAAGCCAAGATCAACGACGCCAACCTGGAAAACGTCGACCTCGCCGGCGCGCGCCGCCACTACGCCACCTTCCAGGGCACCAACATGGAAGGCTGCAGGGAGTGCCCGCTGGATTGGGAGAAGTGAGAGAGAACCGGATTTGTAGGGGCGAATTCATTCGCCAGACACCTCGCAAAGGCGAATGAATTCGCCTCTACAGGCTCGGCACTCAGGCGCAGTGGCGAAGGGTTGGCAAGCCGCGCAGCGATTGCCAGCCAACCGGGTTGCAGCACGGGAAGCGGTAGAAAACCGCTGCGCGGGTTTTCTACCCTACGGTCCTGTCCTGCGGCCTGCCCTACGCCCCGACTTGCCCCACCCGCAGCAGGCCGGTGTCGATGGCCAGGTGCACCAGTTCACCCTGGCTGGCGACCTGCAGCTTGTTCTTCAGCAGGGTCTGGTAGTTGGACACGGTCTTGGCGCTGATGCACAGCTTCTCGGCGATCTGCCGCAGGCCGACGCCGCGGGCGAGCATGACGAAGATCTCCAGCTCGCGCTGGGTCATGCCGCGAAGGCGCGGGTCCTGGTCCTCCTGGCCGGAGCAGGCCAGCGCGGTGGCCAGGCCGTGCTCGAGGTAGGTGTGCCCGGCCAGCACCTTGCGCACCGCCTCCAGCAGCACCTGCGGCGGCGCGCTCTTGGTCAGGTAGCCGCTGGCGCCGGCCTCCAGCGCCTTGCGCACCACCGGCAGCTCGTCGTGCATGCTGAAGAACAGCACGCGCAGCCCGGCGTGGCGCGCCAGCAGGCGCCGCGCGGTCTCCAGGCCGCTGATGCCGGGCAGGCCGACATCGAGAATCAAGAGGTCCGGGCAGCCCTGGGCCACCCGCTGCAGGGCTTCCTCGCCGCTGGCCGCCTCGCTCACGGAAACGTCCTCGAGCAGGGTCGCCAGCAGGCTGGCGTAGCCCTGGCGCACCACCGCATGGTCGTCGACTATCAGGATGTGCATGTCGTCCACTCCCGCCACGGAATATCCACGCACAGGCGCAGGCCGCGGGGCGCGGCGCCGTGCAGTTGCAGGGCGCCGCCGAGGCAGCGCGCCCTCTCGCGCATCGAGCGCAGACCGACGCCCTCGCGCAGTTCGGCCGGCAGGCCGCGGCCGTCGTCGCACACCTCCAGGCGCAGCAGCGCGCCGCGGCAGGTCAGGCCGACCCGCACCCCGCGCGCGCCGGCATGCCGGGCGACGTTGGTCAGCGCCTCCTGCAGCAGGCGATAGACGTGTGCGCGCGCCTCGTCGCGCAGCCGCGGCAGCGCCGCGTCCAGCTCCAGTTCGCAGGCGATGCCCTGCTGCGCCTGCCACTGCTCGACGTGCTGGCGCACCGCCTCGCCGAGACCGAGGCGTTCCAGCACCACCGGATAGAGGTCGCGCACCAGGCTGCGGAAGCTCTGCTGCATCTGCTCGCCGTTGTCCTGCAGGCGCCGGCTGATCGCCGCGACCTGCTGCGGCGACTCGCGGCAGGCGTCGAGCAGGTAGAGCTGGGCGCGCATGCCGGCGAGGATCTGGCCGAGGTCGTCGTGCAGCGCCTGGGCCAGGCGGGTGCGTTCGCGCTCCTGGGTCTCCAGCAGCGCCGCGGTCAGCGCCTGGTTGTCGGCGCCGGCCTGCTGCAGGGCCTGGGCCATGGCGTTGACCTGCCCGGCCAGCCGGCGCGCCTCGGGCTGGGCATAGGCCGGCAGGCGGGTGTCCAGCGCACCGCCGGCGATCGCCTGCAGGGCGCGCAGGATGTCGGTGAGCAGCGTCAGCCCCCGGCGCACCAGCCAGGCGCTGGCGCCCAGGCACAGCAGCCAGGCGACGAGAAACAGCGCCAGCAGCTGCAGCAGCGACTCCCACACCTCGTCCAGCTCGTCGACGGGACTGACGCGGATGCTCAGGCTGCGGCCGTCGGCCAGCGCCACCCGGTACACCGGCAGGTCGGCGAAGCGCCCGGCGGCCCACAAGGCAAGGGGGTTGTCCGCCGTGTCGCTGCTGGCCCTAGCGCCGCCCCCCCAGTCCAGTTCGAGGTGGCGCAGGTTGGCGGTCAGGCTCTCGTCGAGCAGCGCCGGATCGTCCGCCGCGCGCAGGGCGAGGAAGCGCGCCACGCTGTCGGCGGCCTGCAGCTCGCGGCGGATGTCCAGCTCGGCCTGGCGCAGCAGCAGCGCCAGGCACACCAGCAGCACGGCGAGGAACAGGCCGCTGACCAGCAGGCTGGCGCGGCCGAGGGCGGAAAGCGGCGCAGCCACGGGATCAGGCCTCGCAGGGGCGGCGAATCAGCGCACCACGAACACGCCGAGCATGCCCTTGCCTTCCAGGCCCTTGGCGTAGAAGCGGTACTTGCCCGGCTTGATCGGCACGAAGAAGATCTCCGCCTCGCCGGCGTCCTCGAACTCCAGCTCGTTGAGGGTGGTCGCCTTGACCTCGACACCGCCGGCCTCGACCTTGCGCAGGTAGATGGCGCCGGCGAACTCCGGCGCCTGGAAGGCGTACTCCTTGCGTCCGCTGGCGATGATCTTCAGCTGGTAGGCCTTGCCGGTTTCCAGGCGGTACTCGGTCTGCGACAGGCTGTAGTCGCTGGCTTCCGAGCCCATCACCAGGTCGGGCAAGGCTTCGGTGCGCCGGGTCAGGTCGCCGGCGGCGTGGGCGCCATCGAAGCCGAGCATGGAGAGGATCAGCACGGCAGGCAGGGCCAGGGTTCTGAGCGGGGACATGGGCAAGGCTCCTGTACTTGTTGTTGTCGGAGTCCATGCTAAGAGCAGCATCCCGCCGCCGAATCAGTACCTTGGTACCGGTCCGGCGGTACTTTCTGCATATTTGCCTGCCCCCACTCCCTTCCTAAGCTGGCAGCAACCCCATCGGAGGCTGCCATGCGTACCCTGCTGCCCTGCCTGATCACCACCCTCGGCCTGCTCGCGGCCGGCCCGGCCAGCGCCGCGCTGGAAGTGCGCATCGGCTACCTCGGCTACACCCCGGAGCGCGGCCCGGTGCTGTCCAACGTCATCCCCGAGCCGACCGACGCCGGCCTGCGCGGCGCCGAGCTGGCCATCGAGGACAGCAACAGCACCGGGCGCTTCCTCAAGCACAGCTATCGCCTGGACAGCGTCGAGGCCGCCAGCCCCTCAGCGCTGCTGGAGCAGGCGCGCGCCCTGCACGAGTCCGGCCTGCGCCTGTTCGTGGTCAACGCCCCGGCCGACAGCCTGCGCCAGCTGGCCGCAGCCATGCCGGACAGCCTGCTGCTCAACGCCGGCAGCGCCGACGACAGCCTGCGCACCGACGCCTGCGCGGCCAACGTGCTGCACACCCTGCCCAGCCGCGCCATGCTCGCCGACGCCCTCGGCCAGTTCCTCGCCGCGCGCAAGTGGCAGCGCGCCCTGCTGATCCCCGGCCCGACCGCCGACGACCAGGCCTACGCCGACGCCCTGCGCCGCGCCGCCAGGCGCTTCGGCGTGAAGATCGTCGCCGAGAAGCCGTGGACCTTCGACAACGACCAGCGCCGCAGCGCCCAGGCCGAGATGCCGCTGTTCACCCAGACCGCCGAGTACGACGTGGTGCTGGTCGCCGACGAACGCGGCGACTTCGGCGAGTACGTGCCCTACCACACCTGGTACCCGCGCCCGGTGGCCGGCACCCAGGGCCTGACCCCGACCGGCTGGCACAAGACCGTGGAAACCTACGGCGCAGCCCAGTTGCAGAAGCGCTTCGAGGAACACGCGAAACGCTGGATGAACGACCGCGACTTCGCCGCCTGGATCGCCGTGCGCAGCATCGCCACCGCGGCGAACAAGCTGAAGAGCAGCGATCCCGCGGCGATCCGCCAGCTGGCGCTGTCCGCCGAGCTGCCGCTGGACGGCTTCAAGGGCCGCAAGCTGAGCTTCCGCGACTGGAACGGCCAGCTGCGCCAGCCGATCCCGGTGGTGCAGCCGCGCGCGCTGGTCACCACCTCGCCGCAGGACGGCTTCCTGCACCCGGTCACCGACCTCGACAGCCTGGGCTACGACCGCCCGGAAAGCCGCTGCCGCCTCAACGAGAAGGATCTCTGAAGCATGCGCTATCTCACGCTCCCACTACTGCTGTGCAGTCCCCTGGCGCTGGCCCAGGAAACCAGCGACCTGAGTTACGAGGCGTACATCGACAGCGACAAGCGCATCAAATGCCTGTACGGCTACGCCGCCGAGAAGACCGGCAACCATGCGGCGGCCATGCAGATCTTCGAGGACTGCATCCGGCGCTGGAACGACGTCTACTCGATGATCTGGCTGGCGCAGATGTACGAATCCGGATCCGGCATGCCGGTAGACCTGGGCAAGTCCGCCGAGCTGATGCGCCGGGGCGCCAGCCAGCCGGATGACGCGCCCTACGTCAGCCTGGCCCGCTACCACTGGGGCGTGGCCCTGAGCGAAGGCCGCGGCGTCCCCGCCGACCCGGCGGAAGGCCGGCGCTGGCTCGAGAAGTCGGCCGCGGCCGGCGAGAGCGAGGCCATCGGCTATCTGCAGCGCCTGGCCGCACACGCCGCCGTACCCCGCCAATGACAACAAGAAGGTAGAACATCACATGCACGCGTCCCGCCTTGCCCGCCTCATCTCCGCCCCGCTGCTGCTCGCCGCCGGCAGCGCCCTCGCCGCCACCGCCTACGTGTCCAACGAGAAGGACAACAACCTCAGCGTGATCGACCTGGACAAGCTGGAGACGGTGGCGACCCTCGAGGTCGGCATGCGCCCGCGCGGCCTGACCCTGTCCAGCGACAACAAGCTGCTGTACATCTGCGCCAGCGACTCCGACCGCGTGCAGGTGATGGACCTGGCCAGCCGCAAGATCGTCAAGGAACTGCCCTCCGGCGCCGACCCCGAGCAGTTCGCCCTGCACCCCAACAACCAGTGGTTGTACATCTCCAACGAGGACGACGCGCTGGTCACCGTGGTCGACGTCGACAGCGAGCAGGTCAAGGCGCAGATCGACGTCGGCGTCGAGCCGGAAGGCATGGCGGTCAGCCCGGACGGCAAGTGGGCGGTGAACACCAGCGAAACCACCAGCATGCTGCACTGGATCGACACCACCACCCACGAGCTGGTCGACAACACCCAGGTCGACCAGCGCCCGCGCCACGTCGAGTTCAGCCAGGACGGCAAGCTGCTGTGGGCCTCGGCGGAGATCGGCGGCACCGTCACGGTGATCGACGTCGCCACCCGCCAGCCGGTGAAGACCCTGAACTTCGCCATCAAGGGCGTGCACCCGGACAAGGTGCAGCCGGTGGGCGTCAAGCTGACCGCCGACGGCAGGTACGCCTTCGTCGCCCTCGGCCCGGCCAACCACGTGGCGGTGGTCGACGCCAGGACCTACGAGGTGCTCGACTACCTGCTGGTCGGCCGCCGCGTCTGGCACATGGCCTTCACCCCCGGCGAGAAGCAGCTCTTGACCACCAACGGGGTCAGCGGCGATGTCTCGGTGATCGACCTGGACAGCCTCAAGGTCACCAAGTCGATCAAGGTCGGCCGCTACCCGTGGGGCGTGGTGGTGACGCCATGATCGGCCTCGAGGTGTCCGGGGTCGGCTTCGCCTACGGCGCGCGCCAGGCGCTGGCCGGGCTGGATTTCGCCCTGGCGCCCGGGCGCTTCAACGCCCTGCTCGGCCCCAACGGCGCCGGCAAGTCGACCCTGATCGCCCTGCTCACCCGCCTCTACGACCTGCAGGAGGGCGACATCCGCATCGGCGACTGCTCGATCCGCCAGCAGCCGCGCCGCGCGCTGGCACAGATCGGCGTGGTGTTCCAGCAGAGCACCCTCGACCTCGACCTCTCGGTGGAGCAGAACCTGCGCTACCACGCCGCCCTGCACGGCCTGCCGCGTGGCGTGGCGGCCGAGCGCATCGAGCTGGAGCTGGACCGCCAGCAGCTCGCCGAGCGCCGCCGCGAGCCGGTGCGCGCGCTCAACGGCGGCCACCGCCGCCGCGTGGAGATCGCCCGCGCGCTGCTGCACCGCCCGCTGCTGCTGCTGCTCGACGAGGCCAGCGCCGGCCTCGACCCGGCCAGCCGCCAGGCGCTCAACCAGCACGTGCGCACGCTCTGCGCCGAGGACGGCCTGACCGTGCTGTGGACCACCCACCTGTTCGACGAGGTGCAGGCCGACGATCCGCTGCTGATCCTCCATCGCGGCCGCCTGGTCGCCCGCGGCACTGCCGCCAGCCTCGCCGAAGGCGGCGAGGACCTGCCCGCCAGCTTCGCCCGCCTGACGGAGGTTGCCGCATGACCGCCTATCTGGAATGCCTGCGCGGCATCGTGCTGCGCGAATGGCTGCGCTTCGTCCAGCAGCGCTCGCGCTTTCTCAGCGCGCTGGTGCGCCCGCTGCTGTGGCTGCTGGTGTTCGCCGCCGGTTTCCGCGCCGCGCTGGGCATCGCCATCATCGAGCCCTACGACACCTACATCACCTACGAGACCTACATAGTGCCGGGGCTGGCCTGCATGATCCTGCTGTTCAACGGCATGCAGGGCTCGCTGTCGATGGTCTACGACCGCGAGATGGGCAGCATGCGCGTGCTGCTGATGAGCCCGCTGCCGCGCCCGTTCCTGCTCGCCGCCAAGCTGCTGGCCACCAGCCTGCTGTCGCTGTTGCAGGTGTACGCCTTCCTCGCCATCGCCTGGCTGTACGGCGTGCAGCCGCCGGCCTGGGGCCTGCTGTATGCCCTGCCGGCGCTGCTGCTCGCCGCGCTGATGCTCGCCGCGCTGGGCCTGTTGCTGTCCAACGGCATCCGCCAGCTGGAGAACTTCGCCGGGGTGATGAACTTCGTGATCTTCCCGCTGTTCTTCCTGTCCTCGGCGCTCTACCCGCTGTGGAAGATGCGCGAGGCCAGCGAGTGGCTGTACTGGCTGTGCGCGCTCAACCCGTTCAGCCACGCGGTGGAGCTGGTGCGCTTCGCCCTCTACGAGCGCCTGAGCGTCACCGCCCTGCTGGTCTGCCTGGGCGTCACCGCGCTGTGCAGCCTGCTCGCCGTGCTGACCTTCAACCCGCAGCACGCGGCGCTGCGGCGCAACGCCTGACCCCGCGCCCTCAGCACGCGCCCAGCCCCTGCATCAGCAGCGCCAGCCCGCCCTGCTGCCAGCCCCACCAGGCCAGGGCGAGCAGCGCCGCCAGCAGCAGGCCGCCGGCCAGCCAGGGCAGCACGCGGCGCATCAGGCGGTCTCCGCCTGCAGCCGCGCCACCGGCTGCTCGCGCACCGGCCAGTTGAGCAGCGCGGCCATCACGCTGAGACCGATGCAGATCTGCCAGACCAGCTGGTAGCTGCCGGTGCGGTCGAACAGGTAGCCGCCCAGCCAGCCGCCGAGGAAGGAGCCGAGCTGGTGGAACAGGAAGACGATGCCGCCGAGCATCGACAGGTTGCGCACACCGAACAGGGTCGCCACCGTGCCGTTGGTCAGCGGCACCGTCGACAGCCACAGGAAGCCCATGGCCATGCCGAAGGCATAGGCCGTCCACTCCGACAGCGGCGCCCACAGGAAGGCGACGATCACCACCCCGCGGATCAGGTACAGCGCGGCGAGCAGCTTCGGTTTCGCGTAGCAGCTGCCCAGCCAGCCGGCGGTGTAGGTGCCGAACACGTTGAACAGGCCGACCAGCGCCAGCACCGTGGTGCCGACCTGCGCCGGCAGGTGCTGGTCGACCAGGTAGGCCGGCAGGTGCACGCCGATGAACACCACCTGGAAGCCGCAGACGAAGAAGCCCAGCGCCAGCAGCCAGAAGCCGGAATGCCCGGCCGCCTCGCGCAAGGCCTCGCCGAGGGTCTGCACCGGGCCGTGCGCGACGGCCTGCGCCGGCGCGCGCAGCATGCTCGCCAGCGGCAGGATCAGGGCGATCAGCGCGGCCAGCGCCAGCAGCGCTCCCGACCAGCCGAGCCAGGAAATCAGCCCGAGGCTGCCCGGCAGCATGACGAACTGGCCGAACGAGCCGGCCGCAGCGGCGACGCCCATGGCCATGCTGCGCTTCTCCACCGGCGCGGCCTGGCCGACGGCGCCGAGCAGCACCGAGAACGAGGTGCCGGACAGCCCGAGGCCGATCAAGAGGCCGGCGCTCAGCGACAGCGAGGCCGGCGAGTCGCTGAAGGCCATCAGCGCCAGGCCGGCGACGTAGAGCACGCCGCCGATCAGCACGGTGCGCCTGACCCCGAAGCGGTCGGCGAAGGCGCCGGTGAACGGCTGGATCAGGCCCCAGATCAGGTTCTGCAGGGCGATGGCGAAGGCGAACACCTCGCGGCCCCAGCCGAACTCGGCGCTCATCGGCGGCAGGAACAGGCCGAAGCCGTGGCGCACGCCCAGCGACAGGGCGAGGATCAGCGAACTGCCCAGCAGCATCCAGCCGCAGTGGCGCCAAAGCGAGCTCATGGGGGTCTCCAGCAGGCAAAAGACGAGGATAACACTCGGATATGCCTGGCGGACCGTCCGGCGCCACCCATCGGTTACACTGACGCATCCGAATTTCCCGCCACGAGACCGCCATGCCGATCCGTCACGCCATCGTCCACCTGATCGACAAGAAGCCCGACGGCAACCCCGCCACGCTGCACGCCCGCGACAGCGAGCTGGGCGAATCGCAGGCCATCGACAACCTGCTGGCCGACCTCAACGACAGCTACAACGCCAAGCCCAACAAGGTCTGGGGGCTGTTCCACGAGGAGTCCGGCGCCTACCCGTTCAGCGGCTGGCTGGCCGAGTACCTCGACGGCGGCCGCGACTTCGTCGCCTTCAGCCGCCAGGCGGTCGAGCACCTCAAGCAGCTGATGGAAGAGTCCAACCTGTCCACTGGCGGCCACGTGCTGCTCGCCCACTACCAGCAGGGCATGACCGACTACCTGGCCATCGCCCTGCTGCACCACAGCGAGGGCGTGGCGGTCACCGACAGCCTCGAGGTCACCCCGTCGAGGCATCTGGACCTCGGCCAGTTGCACCTGGCCGCGCGCATCAACCTGTCCGAGTGGCGCAACAACAAGACCTCCCGGCAGTACATCTCCTTCATCAAGGGCAAGGGCGGCAAGAAGGTCTCCGAGTACTTCCGCGAGTTCATCGGCTGCCAGGAAGGCGTCGACGCGCCGAGCGAGACGCGCACCCTGCTCAAGGCATTCAGCGACTTCGTCGAGAGCGAGGACCTGGCCGAGGAGCAGGCGCGCGAGAAGACCGAGGCACTGGTCGACTACGCCAGCAGCCAGGCCCGCCGCGGCGAACCGATCGCCCTCGAGGAGCTGTCCGAGCTGATCGACGAGGAGCACCCGCGCGCCTTCTTCGAGCACATCCGCAACCAGGACTACGGCCTGGCCCCGGAGATCCCGGCGGACAAGCGCACCCTCAACCAGTTCCGCCGCTTCACCGGGCGCGCCGAGGGCCTGTCGATCAGCTTCGAGGCGCACCTGCTGGGTTCGCAGATCGAGTACGACGAGAGCAGCGACACCCTGATCATCCGCCAGCTGCCGAGCAAGCTGAAGGACCAGCTCAAGCGGCGCAAGGACTGACCTGCCGAGGGCCACCTACGCAGCAACGAGCGCAAGGAGAAATCGCCATGCTCCGCCTGTCCGACGCCCAGCTCGACGCCTGCCTGGGGGACCCGCACGCGGCGGCGCCGGTCGACGCCGAGCGGCTGTGCGGCCTCGACCGCGACGGCGCGCGGGTACGACTGGAGACGCTCAGGCCGTGGCTGGCCGAGCAGCAGACGCTGCTGCGCGCGCGCCGCCAGGAGGCGCTGCTGGTCTGGCTGCAGGGCCCGGACTGCGCCGGCAAGGACGGCGCCATCCGCCAGGTGTTCGCCGGCCTCGGCCCGCAGGGGCTCGCCGTGCACGGCTTCCGCCAGCCGACGGCGGCCGAGCGCGCCGAGGGTTTCCTCGAACGCTACCGGCGCTGCCTGCCGGCGCCTGGCGAGGTCGTGCTGTTCAACCGCAGCCCCTACGAGGGCGTGGCCTGCGACCTGTTCGACGGCTTCATCGCCGCCGCGGACATCCCCGCGCGGCTGGCGCAGCTGGCCGCCTTCGAGGACGAGCTGGCCGGGCGCGGCATCCGCCTGCTCAAGGTCTACCTGCAGATCTCCCGCGTCGAGCAGAAGGCGCGCCTGCGCAAGCGCCTGCTCGACCCGCGCAAGCACTGGAAGGTCGGCGCCGAGGACCTCGAGGCGCACCGCCAGTTCGATCGGCGCGAGGCGCACTGGGCCGGCATCCTCGCTGCCAGCCAGCGCTCGCCGGCGCCCTGGCGGCTGATCCCGGCCAACCACAAGTGGCTGCGCGACCTGCTGCTGGCCAGCCTGGTCGCCCGCGAGTTCGAGCGCCTCGACCAGCGCTGGCCGAGCCCGCCGCTGCCGTTCGGCCTCGACGAGCTGGAGCGGGCCTGAACACGCATCCGCAGGGCGTAGGGTGGGTCAGCCGCGCAGCGGCGTAACCCACCATCGCGACCACAGGTCGCACTACTCGAGCCTGCCAGTCCTGCGGACTGGCTGGTGGGTTACGCCGCGTTGCGGCTAACCCACCCGACAAGGATCAGGCTCTGCTGCCACCCACTCGCTCACCAGCCGCTCCTTGGCCGGCTTGGCCAGGCGCTTGATCGCCCGCTCGCGCGACAGCGCCGCACCCTTGCCGGCGCAGGCCTCGACGTAGACCAGCGCCTGCGCCGGGCTGCTGTGGAAGAAGCGCGCGCCCTTGCCGCTGCGGTGCGCGGCGAAGCGCCGCTGCGGGTCGTCGCTGACCCCGCAGTACAGCGCGCCGTTCTCGGCGCGCACCAGATAGACGAACCACGGCTTGTCGGCGACCGTCATCGCGCCACCCCCGGCAGGAAAAGCCGCGATTATAGGGGACGGCCGCCGGCGCCTTTCGCCGGGGCGCAGGGCGCGGCGATAATCCCCCCTGCCCCGCCGCACTGCGCGGCCCCATCGCCCTTCGACGGAATGCCCATGCACGATACCCCGCCCCTGACCCTCGAACCCGCCGAGCCGGCCCGCGCCTGCGTGATCTGGCTGCACGGCCTCGGCGCCGACCGCTTCGACTTCCAGCCGGTGGCCGAGGCGCTGCAGAGCGTGCTGCCCGGCGTGCGCTTCGTGCTGCCGCAGGCGCCGAGCCGCCCGGTGACCATCAACGGCGGCTGGAGCATGCCGTCCTGGTACGACATCCTCGCCACCGGCCCGGAGCGCGCCATCGACCGCGAGCAGCTGGAGGAGTCCGCCAGCACGGTGCTGGCGCTGATCGAGGCGCAGCGCGCCGCCGGCATTCCCGCCGCGCGCATCTTCCTCGCCGGCTTCTCCCAGGGCGGCGCGGTGGTGCTGCACACCGCCTTCCGCCGCTGGGCCGGCGAGCTGGGCGGGGTGCTGGCGCTGTCCACCTATGCGCCGACCTTCGAGGACGCCCAGCAGCTCGGCGCCATCCAGCAGGCCCACCCGGTGCTGTGCCTGCACGGCCGCGACGACCAGGTGGTGGCCCCCGAGCTCGGCCGCCGCGCCCACGACTGGCTGGCCGCGCGCGGCGTGACCGTGGCCTGGCACGATTACCCGATGGGCCACGAGGTGGTCAACGAGGAGCTGCGCGACATCGCCCTGTGGCTGCGCGAGCGCCTGGCCGGCTGAGTCCGGCGGGCCTGGCGCCGCCGCCACGCGGCTTCGCCAGGCCCCGATCTTGCTTTACACTGCAGTCTGTATCTATCTCATGCAGATCGAGATCACCGTGCTCAAGGCACTCACGCAAATCTTCAGCAAAGACCCGGAGGCCCAGTTGCCCCAGAACACCAGCCCGGCCAGCGGCCAGGGCGAAAGCCTGGCCGACGCCGCCCAGCACACCGAGAACACCACCCCCCGCGCCGAGCAGCAGCCGGCCCCGCAGGACGGCGAGCGCGCCCGCAAGCCGCGTGGCGACAAGCCGCGCGCCGAGAAGAACGGCGAAGGCCAGCCGCGCGACAGCAAGCCGAAGGCCGATCGCCCGCGCCGCGAACGCACCCCGCGCAAGCCGGCGGTGGACAACTGGAAGCTGGAAGACTTCGTGGTCGAGCCGGCCGAAGGCAAGACCCGCTTCCACGACTTCAAGCTGGATGCGCGCCTGATGCACGCCATCCACGACCTCGGCTTCCCCTACTGCACGCCGATCCAGGCCCAGGTGCTCGGCCATACCCTGCGCGGCCGTGATGCCATCGGCCGGGCGCAGACCGGCACCGGCAAGACCGCCGCCTTCCTGATCTCCACCATCACCCAGCTGCTGATCACGCCGCCGCCGAAGGAACGCTACATGGGCGAGCCGCGCGCGCTGATCATCGCGCCGACCCGCGAGCTGGTGGTGCAGATCGCCAACGACGCCCGCGACCTGACCAAGTACACCGGCCTCAACGTGATGAGCTTCGTCGGCGGCATGGACTTCGACAAGCAGCTCAAGCAGCTGGAAGCGCGCTACTGCGACATCCTGGTCGCCACCCCCGGCCGCCTGCTGGACTTCAACCAGCGCGGCGAGGTGCACCTGGACATGGTCGAGGTGATGGTCCTCGACGAGGCCGACCGCATGCTCGACATGGGCTTCATCCCGCAGGTACGGCAGATCATCCGCCAGACCCCGATGAAGGGCGAGCGCCAGACCCTGCTGTTCTCCGCCACCTTCACCGACGACGTGATGAACCTGGCCAAGCAGTGGACGGTCAACCCGGCCATCGTCGAGATCGAGCCGGAGAACGTCGCCAGCGACACCGTCGAGCAGCACGTCTACGCGGTGGCCGAGGCCGACAAGTACAAGCTGCTGTTCAACCTGATCGCGCAGAACGACTGGACCCGGGTGATGGTGTTCGCCAACCGCAAGGACCAGGTGCGCCGCATCGAGGAGCGCCTGACCCGCGACGGCATCAGCGCCGCGCAGATGTCCGGCGACGTGCCGCAGGTCAAGCGCATCAAGGTGCTGGAAGGCTTCCGCGAGGGCAAGATCCGCGTGCTGGTGGCCACCGACGTGGCCGGCCGCGGCATCCACGTCGACGCCATCAGCCACGTGATCAACTTCACCCTGCCGGAAGATCCCGACGACTACGTGCACCGCATCGGCCGCACCGGCCGTGCCGGCACCAGCGGCACCTCGATCAGCTTCGCCGGCGAGGACGACGCCTTCGCCCTGCCGCCGATCGAGGCGCTGATCGGCCGCAAGATCCAGTGCGAGATGCCGCCGGCCGAGCTGCTCAAGCCGGTGCCGCGCAAGCAGCACTGACCGTCCGCGCCCCTCGCTCCGGGGGGGCGCCCGTCCCCCCGTTGCCCGCCGCCATGCTCCGACCGTACGCTCTGCTGTCCGCCCTGCTCCTCGCCCTGTCCGCGCCCGTGGCGCTGGCCGAGGGTTTCCTGTCGCGCCTGCTCGACAAGCCGGTGCCCGGCGGCGTGGCGGTGGTCGACCTGGGCGACGGCCCGGCGCGGCCGGGTGCCCGCTACCAGGGCAAGCCGGTGCTGGTGGTGCGCGAGGACGGCAGGCGCTGGCTCGCCGTGGTCGGCGTGCCGCTGAGCGTCCAGCCGGGGCAGCAGCGCATCGACGTGGACGACGGCCGCCGCCTGGGCTTCACCGTCGGCGCCCGCGACTACAAGCAGCAGCACATCACCCTGAAGAACAAGGAACAGGTCAACCCGAGCCCCGCCAGCCTCAGGCGCATCGAGCGCGAGCTGGCCGAGCAGACCGACGCCTATCGCCAGTTCAGCCCGCGCCAGCCGAGCAACCTGCTGTTCGACAAGCCGGTCGCCGGGCCGCTGTCCAGCCCGTTCGGCCTGCGCCGCTTCTTCAACGGCGAGGAGCGCAACCCGCACTCGGGCCTCGACTTCGCCGTGCCGGCCGGCACCCCGGTGAAGGCGCCGGCGGCCGGCAGGGTGATCCTGGTCGGCGACTACTTCTTCAACGGCCGCACCGTGTTCGTCGACCACGGCCAGGGCCTGATCAGCATGTTCTGCCATCTGTCACGGATCGATGTCAGAGTCGGCGACGAACTGGCGCGCGGCGCCGTGCTCGGCAAGGTCGGCGCCACCGGCCGCGCCACCGGAGCGCACCTGCACTGGAACGTCAGCCTCAACGATGCCCGGGTCGACCCGAGCATCTTCATCGGTGCCTTCCGCCCCTGAGGCGGATGTTCTCGATCGGCGGGCCCGCCCCGCCATCCGGGCCGCGCCGCACCCGCAGCCCCCTGCCCGAGAGGCACTCACCGGGAGCCCGAGCGCTCCCCCGCTCGCGACAAGGAGAAGCCCATGCCCAGCGAACTCACCCCAACCCTCGACTGGCTGCAGGCGCAGCCGCAGCTGTTCGCCGCCGTCTGCGTGGCCCTGCTGGCCAGCGTCGCCTGGCTGGCCAACTGGATCGTCAAGCGCCTGCTGGTACGCGGCATCCACCGCGCCCTCGGCGCCACCGCCATCGGCCGGCACATCGTCACCGGCGAGCAGAGCATCGTCCGCCGCCTGTCCAACATCGTCCCGTCGCTGGTGCTGTCCAGCGGCATCAAGCTGATCCCGCACCTGCCGCAGGCCGCGGTGACCGTGGTGGAGAACGTCTGCCAGGCGTTCGTCGTGCTGACCGTGGCGCTGGCCATCGGCGGGCTGCTCAAGGTCGCCAACGCGCTCTACCAGCAGCGCCCGGACGCCCATCTCAAGCCGATCAAGGGCTACCTGCAGGTGGTGCAGATCGTCGTCTACGCCATCGCCAGCATCCTGATCGTCGCCAGCCTGATCGACCGCTCGCCGCTGATCCTGCTCTCCGGCCTCGGCGCCATGGCCGCGGTGCTGATGCTGATCTTCCAGGACACCCTGCTGTCGCTGGTGGCCAGCGTGCAGATCAGCTCCAGCGACATCGTCCGGGTCGGCGACTGGGTGGAGATGCCGGCGCTGAACGCCGACGGCGACGTGATCGACATCGCCCTGCACACCGTGAAAGTGCAGAACTGGGACAAGACCATCACCTGCATCCCGACCAAGCGCTTCATCAGCGACCCGTTCAAGAACTGGCGCGGCATGCAGGAATCGGGCGGCCGGCGGATCATGCGCAACCTGTACCTGGACCAGAACAGCGTGCGCTTCCTGGACAGCGAGGAAATCGCCCGGCTCGGCCGCTTCGCCCTGCTGCACGACTATCTGGAGCACAAGCAGGACGAGCTGGGCGAATGGAACCGGCGCCTCGGCGAGAAGGGCCTGGCGCCGCTCAACCAGCGCCGGCTGACCAACCTCGGCACCTTCCGCGTCTACATGGAGAACTACCTGCGCCACAACCCGCGCATCCGCCAGGACATGACCCTGCTGGTGCGCCAGCTCGCCCCCGGCGCCGACGGCCTGCCGCTGCAGCTCTACTGCTTCACCGCGACCACCGCCTGGGCCGAGTACGAGGCCATCCAGGCCGACCTGTTCGACCACCTGCTGGCGATCCTCCCGGAGTTCGGCCTGCGCGTGTTCCAGCACCCCAGCGGCGCCGATATGCGCGAGTGGCGCGCGCCGGCCGTGGAGCCACGCGAGCGCCAGACCGCGCACGCCTGAGCCGCACGGCGAGCCCCGCGCGCGGGGGCCCGCCGATCGACCGCCGCATCTACACTGGAAGATCAGCCCGACGCCGCACGCGGCCGCGCCGCCGCGCGCGGCGTCTCCCGGGCCACGCGCCAAGGAGAAGCTCATGCTCGACGCACTCTCCTCCACCCTCGACTGGCTGCAGACCCGGCCCTACCTGTTCACCGCGCTGAGCGCCGCCCTGCTGCTGGGCACCGCCTGGCTGGCCAACTGGACCGTCAAGCACCTGCTGGCGCGCGCCCTGCACCGCACCCTGAGCGCCACGCCACTGGGGCGCCACCTGCCCAGCTACGAGCACAGCGTCGTCCGCCGCCTGTCCAACATCGTGCCGGCGCTGATCCTCTCCAGCGGGGTGACGCTGATCCCCGGCCTGCACCCGGCGGTGGTGACCGTGGTGGAGAACGTCTGCCGCGCCTTCGTCGTGCTGACCATCGCCCTGGCCATCGGCGGCGCACTGCGCCAGGCCAACCGTCTCTACGAACAGCGCCCGGACGCCCACCTCAAGCCGATCAAGGGCTACCTGCAGGTGCTGGAGTTCGCGGTCTACGCCCTCGCGGCCATCCTGATGGTCGCCACGCTGGTCGACCGCTCGCCGCTGATCCTGCTCTCCGGCCTCGGCGCCATGGCGGCGGTGCTGATGCTGATCTTCCAGCACACCCTGCTCTCGGTGGTGGCCAGCGTGCAGATCTCCTCCAACGACATCCTCCGCGTCGGCGACTGGGTGGAGATGCCGGCGCTGAACGCCGACGGCGACGTGATCGACATCGCCCTGCACACGGTCAAGGTGCAGAACTGGGACAAGACCATCACCTGCATCCCCACCAAGCGCTTCATCAGCGACCCGTTCAAGAACTGGCGCGGCATGCACGAGTCGGGCGGGCGGCGGATCAAACGCAGCCTGTACCTGGACCAGGACAGCGTGCGCTTCATCGACGCCGCGCAGATCGAGCAATTGCGCCACTTCACCCTGCTGCGCGACTACCTGAGCGGCAAGCGCGCCGAACTGGACGAGTGGAACCGCCATCTGCTCGTCCAGGGGGCCGCGCCGCTCAACCAGCTGCGCCTGACCAACCTCGGCACCTTCCGCGCCTACGTGGAGAACTACCTGCGCCACGCCCCGTACATCCGCCAGGACATGACCCTGCTGGTGCGCCAGCTCGCCCCCACCGCCACCGGCCTGCCGCTGGAGCTGTACTGCTTCACCGCCACCACCGTGTGGGCCGACTACGAGCGCATCCAGGCGGACATCTTCGACCACCTGCTGGCGATCCTTCCGGAGTTCGGCCTGCGCGTGTTCCAGTATCCGAGCGGCGCCGACCTGCGCGAGTGGCGGCTGCCGGCGGCCGAGCGGCGCGAGCGCTAGGCCGGGCACGCCCGAGGCACGGCCAGACGCCGGACAGTCGGTGGCCGCCACGCTCCGCCGCCGGCGCGGCACGGGATGCGTGCCCACGCCGGAGCGCGGGCACGCTCAGCCTCCGCCGAGATCAGAAGCTCACCGTCACCCCGGTGTAGAAGGTGCGGCCCATGCCCGGCACGCCGATGCCCGACGGGATGCCGTTGATGCTCATGGTGCGGCCCTGCGCCGTGTAGGCGCCCCCGGTCGGCAGGTAGTAGAACTTGTCCGCCAGGTTCTCGACGCCCGCATCCACCCGCACCTGGTCCCAGTTGTGGCTCAGGCGCAGGTTGAACAGCGTATAGCCGGCGGTTTCGATTTCGTTGCGCACGTCCGAGCCGTCGTTCTTGGCCGTCACGCTGAGCATCTCCAGGCTGTTGCTCCAGCCGCCCAGCTGCTGGGTCAGGGCCACGGTCGTATTGAGGGGCATGATGTTGTACAGCTCGTCACCGCTGTCGCGGTTCTTGCCGTCGCTGTAGTTGACCAGCGCTTCCAGCCCCCACTGGCCGAGTGCGTTGCGCATCAGCGGCATGCGCCCCGAGACATCCACGCCGTAGATGCGTGCGGTCTGGTTGGCGTACTGCAGCACGTTGAATCGGCCGGCGGTCCAGCCCGGCCGCGCCACGGCATCGATGTAGTCGTCGACATGGGTGTAGAACGGCGTGACCTTCAGCTCGTGGCGCCGGTCGGCGCTGTGCCAGTCGAGGGTGGCGGACACCGTGTGGGCGGTTTCCGGCTCGAGGCCGATGTCGCCGACATAGCCATTGCCGTCGCCGACGAAGTTGTTCATCACCGCCGCCATCGGCCAGGTCGACCAGGTGTAGCGCTCGTACAGGTTGGGCGAGCGCACCTTGCGCGCGTAGCCGAACTCGACGTCCAGGTTCGCGTCATGGTTGTAGCGGGCCAGCGCGGTGAAGTCCCAGTTGTCATCGCTCTGGCTGCGATCGCTGGCATTGAAGGCCGCCGCATCGGGGATCTGGCTGCCCATGGCATTGCCGTAGCCGTGCACCACGCCGGCGCTGCTGGACACGTGCTCGTAACGCAGGCCGACCAGCGTCAGCCAGGCCGGATCGATCTCGCGCTCCCACTCGCCGAACAGCGCCAGCCGATCACGCTTACCGTCGTTGATGTTCTCGAAGGTGCCCGGCCACATGCCGCCGCCGGAAGCCGGCCAGTAGTCGTCGAGCCGATAGCGCTGGTACTCGCTGCCCAGGCGCAGCAGGTCGCGCTCGTTCAGCTCGATGCTGGCCTTGGCGCTGGCGCCGAGGGTGGTGCTTTCGCTGTTCATCGGCATGCCGGCGGCGCAGGTCGCGCCGATCGGGCCGCAGGCTGTGCCAGCCCCTGAAGCACTACCGTACCAGAAGCGCTTGTCCGGACCGAAGTCCATCTCGTGGTCGACGGTCTCGCGGTACACCCGGGTTTCCAGGCTGCCCCAGGCGAAGCGGCTCAGGTAACGCAGGTTGATGCGCTGCTGGGTGTTGTCGGTCAGGTCCATGCGCTGGTTGGGGAACAGCTCCTGCGGCACCTCGTGCTGGCCCAGGGACAGCTCCAGCAGATCCTCTCCGAGCTTGTAGGCCATGGTCAGTTGATGGCTGCGCGTTTCGTAGGCCGTGGAAGCGACCTCGTCCAGCGCGCTGCTCTCGCCGGGACGGCCGGTGGCGGTGCTGGTCTTGAAGTCGTCGCCGGCCATGTAGTTGTTGGCCTTGCTGTAGCTGCCGGCGTAGCGGATGTTGAACGCGTCGTTGGCGTGCATCAGCGACACGTTGCCGCCGCGCGCATCGTTGTTGCTGCGCAGGAAGGCTCCCACCGAGCCCTTGTCCAGGGTTTCGCCCGCGGCGGCGAACTCAGGCGCCAGACTCTCGGCGACGATGGTGCCACCGATGCTGTCACCGCCCAGACTCACCGGCGTGATGCCGGCGAAGACCTGCAGCTTGCCCAGGTTGCTGGGGTCGATGTAGGAAAGCGCCGGGTTCATGTGGTTCGGGCAGGAGGCCACCAGATCCATGCCGTCCACCTTGATGCGCAGACGGTCGTCGGCCAGGCCGCGGATCGACGGCAGGCTGGAAATGCCGCCCGCATTGTTCAGGCTGACCCCCGCCGCACCGCGCAGCAGAGCGGCGCTGTCCGAGGTGCTCGCGCCGGCAGCGGAGCGGGCCTTCACGTCGATCTCGGTGGCGCCCAGGGTCGCGGCCGCGGGGCGCTCGCGCACCTCCGCCGGCTTGAAGGTCACCATCAGCGGCGCAACCTCCTCTTCGGCACTCTCGGTACTTTCCGGTTCGGCGGCCTGCAGCGGCAGGGCCAGGGCGCCGAGCAGCGCGGCATGCGCCGGCCACCAGCGACGCTGGAACGGATTCAGGGCGAACGGACGGGACAGGCGCGACTGCGCCAGGGACGGACGAGCGAAAACGGACATGTATGGATTCCACGCAAAATCAGCGAACTGCAGGTCGCGGCCGGCGCGCAGCAGCGCGCCGGCAGACGGACGACCGGTTGGGAACGGTTTCAGGCGTGGCGGAAGGGAGGTGCGCGTGGCTGGCTGGTCGCCGGCGGCGCCTGGGGCAGACTCTGGATCGGCGGGAGGAACTGGTGGACCAGGCTGGACGGCGCCGGCAAGGCCAGCTGCACGGCCGGCGGCAGTGCCGGGCTGCCGGCCAGCAGGCCGCAGTAGCCGCACTGGTCGAGGCACTTGACCCACTCGGGCGGGCCGTCGTCGGGCAGGCTCTGGCCCTCGCCGCAGTGCAGCGCGTCCAGGTCGATGGCGAGCGCCACCTGCAGGCTGTCGAGTGCCCGCAGCTGCGAGTACAGCGGGCCGGCGAACGCCATGAACATGGCGAACAGACCGAGCCAGGCTGCAATGCGCTTGCGCCCTTGCCGAATCACCCGATGACGTCTCCCTACGAAAAGTTGCGCGGCCAGTCGCCGCAGTCAGCGGCCGGGATGATCGCACAGGGCCATGCCGCCCACCTAGTGCGACACGGCGACGCACGGATCCAGCCCGCCGGCGCAGGGCGTCAGGCGGAAAAACCGTCACGCAAGGCGAGCGAACGAAACCCGCTGAAACCGGCATAGAATATCGTTATCAGGAAAGAAGTGGCGAAAACCACCAATTTTCCGGCAATGCTTGCCATCAGCGCGCAGCCGGCGCTAGGGTTGCCGCCATGAACGCATCCCACACCCTCATCCTGCAGCGGCAATACCTCAGCCTGCACCTGGTCAGCCCCCGACTGCGCAGCTGAATACCGCATCGTCCGCTCCGATTCCGTATTGCCCGCCGCCCCCGCAGCCCCGTTTTCAGGAAATCCGTCATGCCCATGCTGAAGAACCCGTCGACCAAGTACCGTCCGTTCCCGCAGATCGACATCCCCGACCGCACCTGGCCGGGCAAGGTGATCGACAAGGCACCGATCTGGCTGAGCTCCGACCTGCGCGACGGCAACCAGTCGCTGATCGAGCCGATGGACGCCGACAAGAAGCTGCGCTTCTTCCAGTGCCTGGTGGCGGTGGGCATCAAGGAAATCGAGGTGGGCTTCCCGTCCGCCTCGCAGACCGACTTCGACTTCGTGCGCACCCTGATCGAGGGTGGCCACATTCCCGACGACGTGACCATCCAGGTGCTGACCCAGGCCCGCGAGGACCTGATCGTCCGCACCTTCGAGTCGCTCAAGGGCGCGAAGAAGGCCATCGTCCACTACTACAACGCCACCGCGCCGAGCTTCCGCCGCATCGTCTTCAACCAGGACAAGGCCGGGGTGATCCAGATCGCCGTCAACGCCGGGCAGATCATCAAGCGCCTGGCCGAGCAGAACCCGGACACCGAGTGGCGCTTCGAGTACTCGCCGGAGATCTTCAGCTCCACCGAGCCGGAATTCGCCGTCGAGGTGTGCAACGCGGTGATCGGCGTGTTCCAGCCGACTCCCGAGCAGAAGCTGATCCTCAACCTGCCGGCGACCGTCGAGGCGGCCACCCCGAACGTCTACGCCGACCAGATCGAGTGGTTCTGCCGCCACATCGACCGCCGCGACAGCGTGCTGGTCAGCCTGCACACCCACAACGACCGCGGCACCGGCGTGGCCGCCACCGAGCTGGGCCTGCTGGCCGGCGCCGACCGCGTGGAAGGCTGCCTGTTCGGCAACGGCGAGCGCACCGGCAACGTCGACATCGTCACCGTGGCGCTGAACATGTACACCCAGGGCGTCGACCCCGAGCTGGACTTCTCCGACATCGACGGCGTGCGCAAGGTGGTCGAGGAGTGCAACCAGCTGCCGGTGCACCCGCGTCACCCCTACGTCGGCGACCTGGTGCACACCGCCTTCTCCGGCTCGCACCAGGACGCGATCCGCAAGGGCTTCGCCCAGCAGGACCCGGAAGGCGTCTGGGAAGTGCCCTACCTGCCGATCGACCCGGCCGACATCGGCCGCAGCTACGAGGCGGTGATCCGCGTCAACAGTCAGTCCGGCAAGGGCGGCATCACCTTCCTGCTCGAGCAGGAGTACGGCATCAGCCTGCCGCGGCGCATGCAGATCGAGTTCAGCCAGGTGGTGCAGCGCGAGACCGACCGCCACGGCCTGGAGATGAGCGCGCGGCAGATCCACGAGCTGCTGGTCGCCGAATACCTCGACGGCCCGGCGACCTACAGCCTCAAGGGCCATCGCCTGCAGGAAGCGGACGGCATCACCAGCGTCGAGGTGGAAGTCGAGCACGACGGCCGCAGCCAGACCCTGAAGGGCACCGGCAACGGCCCGCTGGAGGCGCTGGTCGCCGCCCTGCCGGTCGCCGTCGAGGTGATGGACTACAGCGAGCACGCCATCGGCGGCGGCAGCAACGCCAAGGCCGCGGCCTACATCGAGCTGCGCGTCGACGGCGGCCGCCCGCTGCACGGCGCCGGCATCGACGGCAACCTGACCACGGCGAGCTTCCGCGCCCTGTTCAGCGCGCTGAACCGCGCCCTGCGCCAGAGCGAGGCGCAGGCGGCCTGAGTCTGAGCTTTGCGCTACCCCGAGCGCCCCGACCGCCAGGTCCGGGGCGTTTTCATTTGAGCGTTTGCGCTCAGAAATCCACCTTGCCCCGCCCGGCCTTGATCGCCCCGCGCTTGCTCTTGCCCTCCAGCCGCCGCTGCTTCGAGCCGAGCGTCGGCCTGGTCGGCCGCCGCGCCTTCTCGACCTTGGCCACGCTGCGGATCAGCTCGGCCAGGCGCGCCAGCGCATCGGCGCGGTTCTGCTCCTGGGTGCGGTACTGCTGCGCCTTGATCACGATCACCCCCTCGCCGGTGATGCGGCTGTCGCGCAGCGCCAGCAGACGTTCCTTGTAGAACTCCGGCAACGACGAGGCGTGGATGTCGAAGCGCAGATGCACCGCGCTGGACACCTTGTTGACGTTCTGCCCGCCGGCGCCCTGGGCGCGGATCGCGGTGAGTTCGATCTCGCTGTCGGGCAGGTGGACGGCGTTGGAGATTTCTAGCATGGCGGAGGGCTCGGCACGAAGAGGACCCGGACAGGATACCTGCAGGGGCGAATCCATTCGCCCGGACACCGCGCAAGGCGAATGAATTCGCCCCTGCAGCGCCTTGCCAATCCTTCGCAAGCATTTGTTTTCACTGACTTTTCGATCAGCCGCGGTAGAATCCCCGGCAACCGCATGGACGCTCCTCTCAGCCCGTTGTCGAGACTGCCATGCGTTTCCTGCTGCTCCTGCTGCTCGCCGTCATCCCCTTCACCTCCAGCCATGCCGAAGCCCCGCGCACCTTCCGCGAAGCCAAGAAGATCGCCTGGAAGCTGTACGCCGACCGTCCGGTGGACTTCTACTGCGGCTGCGAATACCGCGGCAACCGCGTCGATCTGGACAGCTGCGGCTATGAACCGCGCAAGAACGCCAACCGCGCCGGGCGCATCGAGTGGGAGCACGTGGTGCCGGCCTGGGTGATCGGCCACCAGCGCCAGTGCTGGCAACAGGGCGGACGCAAGAACTGCACGGCCAACGACCCGCTGTTCAGCCAGGCCGAGGCCGACCTGCACAACCTGGTGCCGGCCGTCGGCGAGGTCAACGGCGACCGCAGCAACTTCGGCTTCGGCATGCTCAGCGCCAAGCCCACCCAGTACGGCGCCTGCCCCTTCGTGGTCGACTTCAAGCAGCGCACCGCCATGCCGGCGGAATACAGCCGCGGCGCCATCGCGCGCATCTACCTGTACATGAACGAGCGCTACCAGCTACGCCTGTCGAAGCAGGACCGCCGCCTGTACGACATCTGGAACCGCCAGTACCCGGTCAGCGAGTGGGAACGCTGGCGCAACCAGCGCATCGCCTGCGTGCAGGGCAACGCCAACCCGCATGTCGGCGAGGTGGACCTCAAGCGCTGCGCACCGCGCGAGAAGCGACTGGCCTACAACTGAGCCGGCGGCGTCCGATGGACGCCGCCGGGCGCTGCGGGCTAAGGTGACGACGAGCTGGCTGAAGGAGACGGCGATGCGACACGGATCTTTGCACGCAACACTGGGCCTGACGGTACTGGCCGCGCTGATCGTCTCCGGCATCTCGCCCTACGACCGCCCCACCTGGTGGCTGGAGGTCTCGCCGGTGCTGATCGCCGCGCCGCTGCTGCTGGCCAGCTACCGGCGCTTCCCGCTCACCGACCTGCTCTACTGGCTGATCGCCCTGCACTGCCTGGTGCTGATCCTCGGCGGCGCCTACACCTACGCGCGGGTGCCGGCCGGCTTCTGGGTGCAGGAACTGCTGGATCTTGCGCGCAACCCCTACGACAAGCTCGGCCACTTCATGCAGGGCTTCGTGCCGGCGCTGATCGCCCGCGAGATCCTCCTGCGCGGGGGCTTCCTCGCCGCCGGGCGCATGCTGGCCTTCCTCTCGCTGTGCGTGGCGATGGCCATCAGCGCCGTCTACGAGCTGATCGAATGGGCGGTGGCGCTGATCGCCGGTGGCGGCGCCGTCGACTTCCTCGGTACCCAGGGCGACCCCTGGGACACCCAGGCCGACATGTTCTGGGCGCTGATCGGCGCCAGCACCGGCCTGCTCGGCCTCGCCCGTCTGCAGGACCGGCAGATCGCCCAGTTGCGCCCTTGATCGCTCCCACGCTCCCGCGTGGGAGCCAAGCCCGCGCCGATGGGACGCGGAGCGTCCCCTGCGGCATCCCCACGCAGGAGCGTGGGGACGATCATACCCACACGCCCCAGCCCCGACGTACCGCGCTAGAATGCGCCTCCCGCGTCACCTGCCGCCTCGGCACTACTCCCGAGAATCCCCCGCCCCATGTCCGCTCCAGCCCTGCTGTCCCTGCCCCTGCTGGCCCTCGCCCTCGGCGGCTTCGTGGTCGGCAGCAGCGAATACATCATCATGGGCCTGCTGCCCGAGGTGGCCGGCGACCTCGGCGTCAGCCTGGCCGACGCCGGCCTCCTGGTCAGCGCCTACGCCATGGGCGTGGTGGTCGGCGCGCCGCTGCTCGGCCCGCTGCTCGGCCGCCTGCCGCGCCGGCGGGCGCTGCTGTGGCTGATGGGCGCCTACACCCTCGGCAACCTGGGCTGCGCGCTGGCGCCGGACTACGCCTGGCTGGTCGCCGCGCGGCTGTTCACCGCCATCAGCCACGCCGGCTTCTTCGGCTGCGCCACCCTGCTCGCCGCCGAACTGGCGCCGCCGCAGCGGCGCGCCTCGGCGATGGCCCTGGTGCTCAGCGGCCTGACCATCGCCAACGTGCTCGGCGTACCGCTGGGCGCCTGGTTCGGCCAGGCCAGCAGCTGGCGGATGACCTTCTTCGCCGTGGCCGGCTGCGGCGTCTGCACCCTGCTCGCCCAGTGGGCGTGGCTGCCACGCGGCCAGGGTGTGCCCGGCCATGGCGGCGGCGCCTGGAGCGGCGTGCTGCGCCGCCCGGTGCTGCACGCCCTGGCCATCTGCTGCCTGTCCTCGGTGGCGCTGTTCAGCGTGTTCACCTACATCAGCCCGCTGCTGCGCGAGGCCGGCGGCCTGTCGGCCAACCTGAGCAACACCAGTCTCCTGGTGTTCGGCGTCGGCCTGACCCTCGGCAACCTGCTCGGCGGCCGCCTGGCCGACCGCGGCCTGCGCCATGCCGTGCCGCTGGCGCTGGGCGCAAGCGCCCTGGCCCTGCTTGGCCTGCTCGTCCTCATCGACAGCACGCCGGCGACCATGGCCCTGCTGCTGTGCTGGGGCATGGCCAGCTTCGCCATCTCATCGCCGCTGCAGCTGCTGCTGGTGGAACAGGCCGGCGACTCCGCGGGCCTGGCCGCCACCCTCAGCCACGCCGCCTTCAACCTCGGCAACGCCAGCGGCGCCTGGTTCGGCGGCCTGTGGCTGGGCGCCCAGCTCGGACTGGCACAGCTGCCGCTGCTCGGCGTCGCCCTGCTGCTGGCGACCATCGCCGCCGCCTGGCCGCTGCCGCACCTGCGCCCGGCGCGCGAGCGGCTGGGACTGCACTGACGCCGCGCGTCCGACCAGCCGCGGGCGCCACCATGGCTGACCTAACCTTGAACTGTTGACCCGACTGCAACGGGCAGCCGGCACCAGGACACCTGCAAACGGGAGGTGGATCATGGACAGGGCGGCACTCAAGCACTTCGGCAAACCGGACGAGGTCCGGGAATTTCCCAAGGGCCGGCTGGAGCTGGTCACCATCGGCGGCGCCACGGTCGGCCGCGCCATCTTCGAGCCCGGCTGGCGCTGGTCGACCTCGCTGCAGCCGATCGCCAAGACCAAAAGCTGCGAGGCGCCGCACTTCCAGTACCACGTCTCCGGCGTGCTGCACATCCTGATGGACGACGGCAGCGAGTTCGACTGCGGGCCGGGCGACCTGTCGCTGCTGCCCTCGGGCCACGATGCCTGGGTGGTCGGCGACGAGCCGGCGGTGGTGGTCGACTTCCAGGGCATGCTCGACTACGCCAAGGCGCACTAGCCATGCTCTGGGGCCTGGCCGCCGACGCCATCCTGGTCGTGCACCTGGCCTTCGTGCTGTTCGCCCTGCTCGGCGGCCTGCTGGTGGCCTGCTGGCGCGGCCTCCTGCTGCTGCACCCGCCGGCGGCGGCCTGGGCGATCTTCGTCGAACTGACCGGCCGCGGCTGCCCGCTCACCGCCTGGGAGCAGCAGCTGCGCCTGCGTGCCGGCGAGGCCGGCTACAGCGAGGGCTTCGTCGAGCACTACCTGCTGCCGCTGCTCTACCCCGACTGGCTGAGCCTGCCGATGCAGTACGTGCTGGCGGCCTTCGTGCTGGCGGTGAACCTGGCGGTGTACGCCTGGGTGTGGCGCCGCCGGCGCGCCCGCAGCTAGCGCATCTTCGAGGCGGTCTGCACTTCCTCGCCGGCGATCATGAAGCGGCCGTAGCCGCGGTGGTGCAGGGTGCGCGGCGCGCTCACCGCCGGGTCGTGCCAGGCCTGCACCACCTCGAGGACGAAGAAGTCGTAGCTGCCGACCAGTTGGCGATCGACCACCCGGCATTCGAGGTTCGCCCAGCACTCCTCCACCCGCGGCACCGCCACCTGCGCCGAGGGCAGCGCGGTGAGGCCGAACTTGGCGAACTTGTCAACCTGGTCGCCATGGCTGTTGCCGCAGGCCACCAGCTGGTCGAGCAGCTCGGCGGTCGGTACGTTGAGCACGCACTCGCCGGTCGCCTCCAGCGCCTTGAAGGAATGGTTGGCCGCGCTGACCACGCAGCCGACCAGCGGCGGCTCGAACTCCATCATCGTGTGCCAGGACATCGGCATCAGGTTGACCCGCCCCGCCTGCGCGGTGCTGAGCAGCACCACCGGGCCGGGTTCGAGGATGGCATAGACTTCGGCCAGGGGCAGGAACTCTTTCATCGGGCAGCTCCGGGCAGGGGAGGATACTGGCCCGATCAACCATAGCCCGGCGGGAGGCATGGCGCGTGGACGACTCGACAGACGCAGCCCCGGAGCGAGAGCGCTGGCTGCTCTACCGCATCGACGACAACGGCAACGAGGTGGCGATGCGCCGCTTCGCCACGCGCGACGACGCCGAGGCGGCGATGCGCGAGTACGAGGCGCGCGGGCACAAGCAGGCGTATCTGGTGCGCGAGGAGCAGAGGGAGGCGTAGTTCGGGTCAGGCCGCAGGCCGTGACCCGACGACCCACCCACAACAGACGACCTGCCGGCCGCCATGGCGGGTTACGCCGCGTTGCGGCTAACCCGCCCTACGCAACTTCCGACTTCAGATCTTCAGCTCGAACTCGTCGGCATCCCGGTACGCCGGGAAGCGCGTGCGGAACTTGGCCAGCGCCTGCGCCGACAGGGTGACGTGGAACACGCCTTCGGCCTCACCGGCGTCCAGCAGGCTGTCGCCCATGAAGTCGAGCACCTGGCTGTCGCCGGCGTGCGGGTAGCCGTTGCCGTCGGAGCCGATGCGGTTGACCGCCGCCACGTAGCAGAGGTTCTCGATGCCGCGCGCCGGCAGCAGGCGGTTCCACGGGTTGCGCCGCGCCGCCGGCCAGCTGGCGATGTACAGCAAGAGGTCGGTGTCGTGCGGGTCGCGGCTCCACACCGGGAAGCGCAGGTCGTAGCAGACCAGCGGGCGCACGTTCCAGCCCTTCAGCTCCAGCAGCACGCGCTCGGTGCCCGCCGCATAGTGTTCGTGCTCGCCGGCCATGCGGAACAGGTGGCGCTTGTCGTAGTGGGCGCAGCTGCCGTCCGGGCGCGCCCAGTACAGGCGGTTGCGGTAGCTGCCATCGGCTGCCTGGGTGATGACGCTGCCGACCACAACGGCGTTCAGCCGCGCGGCCTGTTCAAGCAGCCAGGCGCGGCTCGGGCCGTCCTCGAACTCGGCCAGCGCGGCGGCGTCCATGGAGAAGCCGGTGCTGAACATCTCCGGCAGGATCACCAGGTCGGCGCCCGCGGCCTGGTCGAGCAGGCGGGCGAAATGGGCATGGTTGGCGGCCGGGTCCTGCCAGACCGGGGCGGTCTGCACCAGGGCCAGCTTGAGGTCGGGCAAGGCGGTCAGGTCACGCATGGGAATCTCCGTAAATCCTTGATCGTCGGCTGACGTAGGGTGCGCCATGCGCACCATTCATCCGTGGTGCGCATGGCGCACCCTACCGGTCAAACCCGGCACAGCTTGTCGGCGGCCTGGCGCAGGGTGTCCTCGCGCTTGGCGAAGCAGAAGCGCACCAGCCGCAGGCCCTCGGGCGGGGTCTGGTAGAACACCGACACCGGGATGGTCGCCACGCCGTGCTCGCGGGTCAGCCACAGCGACATCTCCACGTCGTTCAGGTCGTCGCGGATCGCCGAGTAGTCGGCCAGCTGGAAGTAGGTGCCGGGGGTGCGCTTGAAGGTGAAGCGCGAACCCTGCAGCAGGTCGCAGAACAGGTCGCGCTTGGCCTGGTAGAAGGCCGGCAGCTCGGCGACGTGCTCGGGATGGGCGGTCATGTAGTCGGCCAGCGCCCACTGCAGCGGGGTGATGCCGCAGAAGGTGACGAACTGGTGGACCTTGCGCAGTTCGGCGGTGAGCGCCGGCGGCGCCACCACGTAGCCGGTCTTCCAGCCGGTGACGTGGTAGGTCTTGCCGAACGAGCTGACCACGAAGGCGCGCTGGTACAGCTCCTCGTGGGCCAGCACGCTGGCGTGCTGCACGCCGTCGAACACCAGGTGCTCGTAGACCTCGTCGCTGATCAGGTAGATCTCGCGCTCGCGGATCAGCGCAGCCAGCTGGGCCAGTTCGGCAGAGGAAATCAGCGCGCCGCTGGGGTTGTGCGGGCTGTTGAGGATGATCAGCCGGGTGCGCGGGCTGATCGCATCGCTGAGACGCTGCCAGTCGATGGCGAAGTCCGGCAGCGCCAGCGGCACGTGCACGCAGCGCCCGCCGGCCAGCTCCACCGAGGGCTCGTAGCTGTCGTAGCAGGGGTCGAAGACGATCACCTCGTCGCCCGGGCGCACCAGCGCCTGCACCGCGCAGAAGATCGCCTCGGTGGCGCCGGGGGTGATGGTCACCTCGCTGTCCATGTCCACGCTGCGGCCGTAGCTGCGGGAGATCTTCGCCGCCACCTGCTCGCGCAGCGCCGGCAGGCCGGTCATCGGCGCGTACTGGTTGTGCCCGGCCATCACGTGGCGACCGACCGCCTCGCGCAGCGCCTGCGGGCCGTCGAAGTCGGGAAAGCCCTGCGACAGGTTGAGCGCGCCGGTCTGCGCGGCGAGCTGGGACATGGTGGTGAAGATGGTGGTGCCGACGTTGGGCAGCTTGCTGACGATCATCGCAGTTCCTGAAGGCATGGAGCGCAAGCGGCGAGGATAGCCGATCCGCCGCCCCGGGGCAGCCGCTGCGCAGCGCGCGGAACTGCCGGCTGCGTCCGGTGCGCCGCCAAAGCGCTGGGCTATGCTGTGACCCGGTCCAGCGAGGAAGGATGCTCCCCATGAACAAGGCCCAGCGCCGCTCCGAGAAGTTCTTCCGCCTCATCCTGTGGGCGGTGGCCGTGGTGTTCGCCGGCTTCCTGGTCAACCTCGGCGGCGCGGTGGTGAAGAACCTGCCGCTGGTCGAGCAGCGCTTCACGGTCGAGGACTTCCTCGACGCCGAGGCGAGCCAGCGCATCGAGCAGGAGATCAGGCGCCAGCACGACCTGGCCCAAGATGCCCAGGACGCCCTGGAGCAGAGCCGCCTCAGACTGGAGGCGGCGCGGCAGAACAGCCAGACCGCCCGCGACAGCCTGAGCGCCTGGCTGGCCAGCCGCCAGGTGACCCAGCAGGCGGACCGCGATGACGAGCTGCTCAAGCGCACCGAGGCGCTGGAGCACCTGCGCCTGGCCGAGCGCCAGGTGCGCAGCACGGTGGAGGCCGAGCAGCAGCACCTGCTCGACGCCCAGCAGGCGCAGCAGCGAGCGCAGCGCCAGCTCGACGCGCTGCGCAGCGCCGCCTTCGATCAGATGAGCAGCCAGCAGAGCGCGCAGGAACTCAGGGTGTTCCTGATCCGCCTGGCGATCACCCTGCCGCTGCTGCTGGTCGCCGGCTGGCTGTTCGCCCGCCAGCGCAAGAGCACCTGGTGGCCCTTCGTGTGGGGCTACATCTACTTCGCGCTGTTCGTGTTCTTCGTCGAGCTGGTGCCCTACCTGCCGAGCTACGGCGGCTATGTGCGCAACATCGTCGGCGTGGTGATCACCGTGCTGATCGGCCGCCAGGCCATCGTCGCGTTCAACCGCTACCGCCAGCGCCAGCTGGAGGCCGAGGCCAAGCCCGATGCCGAGCGGCGCCAGGAGATCTCCTACGACACCTCGCTGCTGCGCCTGGCCAAGAAGGTCTGCCCCGGCTGCGAGCGGCCGGTCGAGCTGGACAACCCGCAGATCGACTTCTGCCAGCACTGCGGTCTCAGCCTGTTCGACCACTGCACGCAGTGCCAGACGCGCAAGAGCGCCTTCGCGCGCTTCTGCTTCGCCTGCGGCAGCAGCGCGCAGCGGCCGTAGCCGCTACTTCTTCTTCGCCGGACGCTTGGCGCCGCCGCCCAGGCTGGGCATCTTGCGCACCGCCTTGACCCTGGGTTCGCTGCTGTCGATCCAGTTGCCCAGCGGCTTGCCGGCCTTGCCCGGCTTGCCCAGTTCGATCTTGGGTTTCTTGGGCTTCTTCGGCTTCTTCACCACCTGGCCGTCGATGGTGGTCTGCGGCACGCGGTGGTCGGGGATGAAGTCCGGCTCGTCGCGGCGCGGCAGCACCTGGCGGATCAGCAGCTCGATGGCGGCGAGCAGCTGCACCTCGTCGGCGCACACCAGCGAGAGCGCCTCGCCGCTGGCGCCGGCGCGGCCGGTGCGGCCGATGCGGTGCACGTAGTCCTCGGCGACGATCGGCAGGTCGAAGTTGACCACCAGCGGCAGGTCGTCGATGTCCAGGCCGCGCGCCGCCACGTCGGTGGCCACCAGCACCTGCACCTCGCCGGCCTTTAAGCGCTCCAGCGCGCGCAGGCGCGCCGGCTGCGGCTTGTCGCCGTGGATCGCATCGGCGCTGACGCCCAGATGCTGCAGCTCGTCGACCAGCTCGTCGACGCCCTTGCGGGTCTTGACGAACACCAGCACCTGGCCCCAGCGCCGCGCCTTGAGCAGGTGGCAGAACAGCTCGCTCTTGCGCTTCTTGTCCACCGGGATCAGCCACTGCCTGACCGACTGCGCCGCGGCGTTGCGCGGGCTGACCTCGATGCTCAGCGGGTCGCGCAGCAGCACGCGGGCCAGCTCGCGGATGGTCTCCGAGAAGGTCGCCGAGAACAGCAGGGTCTGCCGGCGCCGCGGCAGCATGGCGAACAGCTCGTTGAGCTCGCGGGAAAAACCCAGGTCGAGCATGCGGTCGGCCTCGTCGAGCACCAGGGTCTCCACCTGCTCGAAGCGCACCGCATTCTGGCGAAACAGGTCGAGCAACCGGCCGGGGGTGGCCACCAGCACGTCGACGCCCTTGCGCAGGCGCATCATCTGCGGGTTGATGCTCACCCCGCCGTAGGCCGCCAGGGTGCGCAGCGGCAGGTGCTGGCCGTAGACGCGGAAGCTCTCGTGGACCTGCTCGGCCAGCTCGCGGGTCGGCACCAGGATCAGCGCGCGCACCGAGTTGGGCGCCACCTGCCCTGCCATGCTCAGGCGCTGCAGCAGCGGCAGGGCGAAGCCGGCGGTCTTGCCGGTGCCGGTCTGCGCCGCCGCCATCAGGTCGCGGCCCTTGAGCACGGCGGGGATCGCCTGGCTCTGCACCGGCGTGGGCGTTTTATAGTCGAGGGCGTCGAGCGTGCGCAGCAGCGGCTCGATCAGGCCGAGGGAAGCGAAGGTCATGGCAGGCAACCGGCAGAAAAACGAGGGCGCCAGTTTACCTGCAATCGGCGGCCGGCACGGCGCCGATCAGCCGCGCAGCAGCAGGTCGCCCTCGATCGGCACGTAGCGGTCGGCGGCGCGCAGCAGCGACTGCGCGGTAAGGCCTGGTACGCCGTAGACGGTGGCCTCGGTGCCGCCACGGCGCACGCGCTCGAGCAGCAGGTCGAAGTCGCCGTCGCCGGAGGCCAGCACCACCTCGTCGACCCGCGCCGCGGCGTCGAGCACGTCGATGGTGATGCCGACGTCCCAGTCGCCCTTGGCGCTGCCGTCGCTGCGCTGGATGTACGGCTTGAGCTTCACGGTGAAGCCGAGCCGGCGCAGGGTCTGCTGGAACTGCTGCTGGCGCGGGTCGCCGCGCTCGATGGCGTAGGCGTAGGCCTCGACGATCTGCCCGCGCGCCGCCACTTCGCGCCACAGCGCGGCGTAGTCGAAGTGGCAGCCGTGGGCCTGGCGCACGGTGTAGTAGAGGTTCTGCACATCGGCGAACAGGGCGATCTTCTTCAACGGGGTTCCTTGCGGCGCCGGCGCGGGACTGGCCGGCTGGCCGATTCTAGCGCGTCTGCGCCTTCAGCCCGGACAACCGCGGCACCAGCACCCGTTCGAACAACCGCGGGGCGAAGCGCGCCAGCAGGCGGGCGACCCAGTTGACGTTGGACAGCACCAGCAGGCGCCTGCGGCGCACCGCGCCGCGGTAGATGGCCTCGGCGGTATCCTGCGGCGCATAGACCTTGCCGACGAAGGGCAGCGGCGACGGCGTCACCGAGCCGTCGCCGACCAGCGCGTGCTTGCGCAGGTCGGTGGCGGTGAAGCCGGGGCACACCAGCATGACGTTGACGCCACTGCCGTCCAGCTCCAGGCGCAGGGTGTCGAACAGGCCGTGCAGGGCATGCTTGCTGGCGTTGTAGGCGCTGCGGTGCAGCATCGGCGCGAAGCCGGACAGCGAGCTCATCACGATGATCTGCCCGCGGCGGGCGAGGATGCTCGGCAGCGCCGCCTGGGTGCAGTGCAGCGCGCCGAAGAAATTGACCGCCATGACCCGCTCGAACACTGCCAGATCGGTCCGGGCGAACGGGCTGCTCTGGGCGATGGCGGCGTTGTTGACCAGTACGTCGATGCCGCCGAAGCGCTCCACCGCCAGGGCCACCGCCGCCTGCACCGCCTGGGCGTCGGCGACGTCGCAGCGCAGGGCCAGACTCTGGGCGTTGTGGTGGTCGGCCAGGTGCTGGGCCAGGCTGTCCAGCGCCGCCTGGTCGAGATCGAGCAGCACCAGGCGCGCGCCGCCCTGGGCGAAGCGCAGCGCCAGCGCGCGGCCGATGCCGGCGCAGGCGCCGGTGATCAGCACCACCTTGCGGTCGAATACCTTGCTGCGGAATACCTTGCGGATGACTCGGCGCATGGGGCCCTCCTGGCGTGTCCGGAACTTCAGCCTACAACAGCTTGTGGCTGCCGTCGCACAGCGGCGGCGTGGCGCTGTGCTTGCAGCCGCAGAAGTACAGGGTCTCGCTGCGCGGAGCGAGGTAGCGCAGCGGTCGGAAGGGCCCGACCTTGTGCGAGCCGTCGCAGAACGGCTGGCTCTGGCTGCGGCCGCAGCGGCACCACCAGTATTCCTTGCCGGCCTCGACCGCCACCGCATAGGGGCCGCGCTGGGCGATATGGGGTTCGGACATGCTGCACCTCCCTCGGGCTGCTGTGCCCTTCCAGCATAGCCGCCCGACGAGCGGTGGGTACGCCACCCGAGCGCGCCGCCCTCAGAATCCGCTCGCCTGCCACAGCAGGCGCAGCGCCATCAGGGTCACGACCCAGGCGAAGATGCGCTTAAACTGCGCCGCCGGCATGCGGTCGAGCAGCTTCAGGCCGAGCCAGGTGCCGGCCATGCCGGCGAGGATCATCGCCGCCACCAGCGGCAGCCAGTCCCAGAAGGCGAAGCCGACCGCCGAGAACACCGCCATCTTCAGCAGGTGCTGGGCGCTCATGCAGGCGGCGAAGGTCGCGGTGGTCGCCAGCTTGTCCATGTCGTGGCGGTGGAGGAAACCGGCCACCAGCGGCCCGGTGGCGCCGACGAACATCGACACCAGGGTGGTGAAGCCGCCGGCCAGCAACTGCCCGCCGGCACCCAGGCTGCGCTGCCCCGGCTTGGGCCCCCAGACCAGGTAGAGGATGAAGGCGGCGACGCTGAACTGGATCCACTGCAGCGGCAGCTGGACGACGATCAGCGAGGCCAGCAGCGCGCCACCCAGCGCGCCGAGGGCGAAGCGCCCGAGCAGGCCGCGGTCGATGTGCCGGCGGGTCATCCAGGCGCGGTTGCCGTTGGAGCCGAGCTGCACCAGGCCGTGCACCGGGATCAGCGCCGCGGCCGGGACGATGCCGGCCATGATCGCCAGCAGCAGCACCCCGCCGCCGATGCCCATGGCGCCGGTGAGCAGCGAGGTGAAGCCGGCGGTGGCGATCAGGATGCCGGCGTCGAGCAGGGAGAGGGATGCGGGCAGCAGGTCCATGGCATGGCTCGAGACAGGAAAGGAGCGGGCATTGTAGGAAGCTGCCGGGAAAGGGGATAGCGAGAGCGCCTGCCTCCCCGCTCCCGATTGATGGCTCCTGCGCTCTGCGTGGGAGCCCGGGCCATGGACGCTCCGCGTCCAGCCGCAGGAGCGGCCCCGGCGTGCATGCCCACGCGGAGCGTGGGCATGATCACCCCTCCTCAGGTCGCCTTGCGCGGCTTGGCCCGCGCGGTGGGCTCGGCGACCAGCGGGTCGTCCGGCCAGTAGTGCTTGGGATAGCGGCCCTTGAGGTCCTTCTTCACCTCGGCGTAGGTGTTGGCCCAGAAGCTGGCCAGATCCTGGGTGACCTGCACCGGGCGCTGCGCCGGTGACAGCAGGTGCAGCTTGACGCCGAGGCGCCCGCCGGCGATACGCGGCGTGGCGGCCAGGCCGAACAGCTCCTGCAGGCGCACCGCCAGCACCGGCGGCTCCTCGGCGTAGTCGAGACGGACCTTCGATCCGGACGGCACCTCGAGGGTCCTGGGCGCCAGCTCGTCGAGGCGCTGCGGCAGCGGCCAGGGCAGCAGGCCGTGGAGGATCGCCGAAAGGTCCAGTGCGGCGAAGTGGCTGAGGCGGCTGACCCTGCCCAGGTACGGTAGCAGCCAGTCCTCCAGCGTCGCCAGCAGGGCGCTGTCGGAGACGTCCGGCCATTCGCTGGTGCCCCTGTCCGCCAGGTCGAGGCGACGCAGCAGCGCCACGCGCGCCTGCCACTGGCGCAGCTCCGGCGTCCACGCCAGCAGCTCCAGGCCCTTGCGCCGCACCAGATTGATCAGCGCGCGGCCGCGGGCGGCCTCGTCCAGCCCGGCCAGCGCCTCGCTGGACAGCACCAGCTCGCCGACCTTGCGCTGGCGCTCGGCGCGCAGCACGCCCTCGCGCTCGTCCCAGTCGAGCACCTCGCTGGCGCTGACCTGCTCGGCCAGCGGGCCGTCGAACAGCGCCGGGTCGAGGTCGGTCGCCAGGTAGATGCGCTCCTCGCGCTGGCCCTGGCGGCTGCCCAGGTCGGCGATCACCAGCCACTCGTGCTTCATCAGCGCATCGGGCTCACCGAACTGCGCCGCGCGGCCGTTGGCCAGGCGGTAGTCGGCTGAGCCTGCGCGGCGCTGGCGGGCGATGCGGTCGGGATAGGCGAAGGCCAGCAGGCAGCCGAGCCAGCGCGGATGTTCGGGATCGGCCACCGCCTGTTCGACCTTTCTCGGCAGGAGGCTGCGGAACTGGCGGGCCAGCTGGCGCGCGCGCTGCACGCCGCCTTGGGCGGCACCCCGCTGGGCGCCACGCGCCGCGCGCGAATCGCCGGCGAGCAGGGCGATGCGAGTGTGCAGGTCGGCGCCACCGCTGCTACGCAGGATGTCCCGCTCGGACAGCAGCGCGGCGAGGTCGGCGGCCAGCGCGCCGAGGCCGAGCACCTGCCCGCGCAGCAGCAGGTGGGCGAGGCGCGGATGGGTCGGCAGCGTGGCCATCGCCTGGCCGTGGGCGGTCAGCGCCCAGCCCTTGCCGCGCGGCTCCAGCGCGCCGAGGCGCTGCAGCAGCTCGCGGGCCT